>NZ_PNCT01000004.1:0-68816 GCF_005887365.1 Pseudoalteromonas sp. S3785
AAGTGTGGTTATTCCCCATAAATAGGCGATAACGCTGCATAAATGCCAAACATGCGCTGCCCTGCGGGTTCTGCCTAGGGGCGATAAACTCTTTGTTGCTCGGTTTTTACTTAGCCCACTAGGTTACAAACCTCGCGCCGCGATTTTAATCGCCCCTAGATTGAACAAATTTCAATCCGCAAAGGTCAACACGCCCTAGGTTAAACACCTTTAAACATGCTCAAGGAGAGTAAAATGAAAATTACTGGAAGCTGCTACTGCGGTGAAATTAAATACCAAGCCCAGTCGCAAAATAATAACGTACTTGTATGTCATTGTAGCGATTGCCAACGCATGTCTAGCGGGCCATTTAGAGCGGTCATTATGGCTGAGCCTAACTCAGTCGTTTTTACTAAAGGCGAGCCAAAAGAGTATGTTAAAACAGCACAGAGCGGCAATAAACGTGCGCAAGGCTTTTGTGGTACGTGCGGCACTACACTTTACGCAACTAATGAAGCTAAAGCCGATAGAGTGTACGGCCTGCGTATAGGTGCTGTTGATCAGCGAGATGAATTTACCCCAGCTGCACAAATTTGGTCGCAATCAACGCTTAAATGGCTAAACGATTTACACCAAGTGCCTGCTTTTGAAACTACACCTCAATCATAAGTGCTGTTAGCGTTGAGAAAATAAAATAGCTAATTAGTTATGCTTTGCTAGTGGGAAAAATCTCGCTAGCTGCATTTTACTCCCTCCTTTACCTCCTCTTTATATAAAATTAAAGTATTTTTAGGCCAAATGACTTTGTGAATTATTTTCATATTTTATTGAAATATATGCCTACATGCTCATTTGTAGTAGTAGCTCACCTCAGCTTTTGTATTTAAGTTTATGATATTTATAAAAATAAAGTTTATTTTTATATGTACCTATTTGGCTTGTTAATTGCTGATAAACACCACGGACTACATATTAATGATGAGGTGAAACGAATGAGAATTTTATCCACGAGCGAAGTAGGGGCTGAATTAGAAGCAGCCAAATCACGTTTAAAAAAATTACCCCACTGGAAACTCTCTGAAAAGTTAGCCTTAGAGCTGCGCTTAAAACAACTAAGCGCTTACTTTAACGAATACAAAAGTTAGCGTTTGATTTATTAGCGTAAATAGATATGGAAATTAATCCCCTTGTTTAAGCGGTTTTAAATAATATGGCTAAGGAAAAACAATGAAAAGCAAAAGGTACTGTAAAACGGCCATCGTGCTAGTAACTTACCACTGCAATGAAGGTGTTATAGAGCGCGTTAAAGAAATACAAAAATACGCCAGTAATTACATCATCACGATTGTTGATAACTCAACACAAAAGTACAAACAAAGGTATAACTTACGCCTAAGATTAAAGGCGATTGACCCCAACATTATTTATATTGATCACACACTAAACTGTCGGTTTACGGCTTATAACGTGGGGCTGCAAACAACGTTGAGTGATTTTGTTGTTTTTCGTACTGACGACGATGTATTTGATGAAAAGCACACTTTTAAACTAATAAACGAAGGCTTTGAAGAGGACTTTGTTTTTACTCCCTATTACTTTGATAATACAAAAAAAGTAGAGCGCACTTATCAAAGACCGATAGAAACCCTGGTATTTAAAAAGAATTCATTATTAGCGTTTTTACCTTTTAAAACAGCCCCAAGCAGCGATTGGCAGCTAATGAAAAAGATGTTTGCTACAAAAAGCAAAAAGGAAGTGCCACTCGTTCTTTTGTATAAAAAACCGCATGGTCGCGAGGAGCTTGTTGTATGAAACTAGCAATAATAGCGCATCCCCGATTTCCTATTAAATCTCCCTATGCTGGTGGGTTAGAAGCTTTTACTGGCGCATTAGTTGAATACTACCAATCAGTTTATGAGGTTACTTTATATGCTCACCCAGACAGTGAGGTTAACTGTAAATTAAAATCGTTCCCGATAGATAACAGCCAATATCAACAATACCCCGATATAGTTGAAAACGATTTTATGCTCAAGGTAATGGACGATATAACTAAAGAGCAGTTTGACGTAGTGCATAACAACTCCCTTAACCCGATTCCCATACTGTGGGCCAGTAAACATAATATTCCTATGTTAACCACGTTGCACACACCGCCTTACTCAAAATTAAAAGCGGTGGTAGGGCTGGCTTCTTACTCGCCATTTATACACTTTACCGCAGTCTCGCACTCTTTAGCAGAAGCGTGGGAGCCTTTTATAAACGATAAAGTAGAAGTGACCTACAATGGTATAGACCTTAAACGCTGGCAGGTAACAAAAAAGCCGCAAGATTATGTGTTTACGTATGGCCGAATATTACCAAGTAAGGGCATTGATATAGCAATATCTACAGCGCAACAAATGGGGATTGCTATTAAATTTGCCGGCCCCATAGCCGATCAACACTATATGGATGACGTAGTGCGGCCTTTACTAAAACCCTGCGATACCTATTTAGGGCACCTTGATCACCATAGTATCAAACACCAATTGGCTCATGCCAAAGCTGCAGTATTTGGCACCCGATGGGATGAGCCTTTTGGGCTTTCTACTTTAGAAGCTATGGCAACAGGTACGCCAGTGGTGTCGTTTAATCGCGGTGCATTTGCCGAAATAGTCAGTGAAGGCGCAGGTGTGCTTGCTAAGGGCAATAATGTAAATAGTTTAGCCGCCGCGCTTGAAGCATCATTCTCACTAAATCAAAGCGATGTAATTAAAAGCGCTCGTAATTTCCCTATTGCAAAAATGTGTAGCGAATATAGCAATATACTGGGGAGAATTGCATGAGAATACTGATGGTCGCAAGCCCAATAGTCTCTTTACGACAGCCCTTTAAAGGGGGCACAGAAGCCTTTGTTGCTAATTTAGCTAATGCACTTTGTAAAAAAGGCCACACTGTTGATGTGTTGTGTAAAGATGCTGATGAAGAAAACGAGTTTAACATTTTACAGTTAGACGAATCCCCACTACGCATGAAAGACAACATAACCACAGAGGAAGAAGGCCAAAAGCTGTACCAAGCTGCCCAATTTGCGCTAATCGATAATTCGTATTACGACGTTGTGCATTACCACAGTTACTACCATGCACTCTATGATGTGGCATTACTTCATAATATAAAAAGCGTAATTACTTTACATGCCCCGGTATCACCAAAGTTAGGTTTAATACATAAGCTGCATAAAGCGCGTAGCGAACACCGCTATATTGCTGTATCTAACAGGTTATGCAAAGAGTGGGAGGCTCATCTAGGTAGTGCCATTAAAGTGATTTCAAATGGCGTTACTCTACCCAAAAGTGAGTGTGTGCAAAAAATTAATAAAACCCACGATTTATTTTGGATGGGACGTATTAACGCCGAAAAAGACCTAGTATCGGCGATTAAAATAGCGCAAAAATTACAGCGCAAATTATGCATAGCTGGCCCCGTTGAGGATAGGGAATACTTTAATGCTCACGTCGAACCGCTTCTTACAGACTCCATTTATTATATTGGGCATTTAAAACACGATGAATTGTTTACACAGCTTGCTAAATCTTGTTTGTTTTTAGCTACCTCTAAGTGGAACGAACCTTTTGGCCTAACCACTATTGAAGCGCTTGCTCATGGTATACCTGTTGTAGGCTTTAAAACAGCCATACCAGAAGAACTACGATTTTCTAACGTGTGTACTGCACTAAACAATGTGGATGAAGCTGTATCTGCCATTAAAAAGCTAGGCAAAGTATCGCCGCAAGCGTGCCAATCTTTTGCTAAAAACTTCGACTTTAACGTGACTGTTTCAAATTATGAGGCCGAATATGCAGCACTTATATGAGCCAAATTTACCGACTGTATTTTTTTATGTTCACCATCATGGCGCGGGCCACATTACACGTGCTGAGTTACTTATTACTAAGTTACAAAATAGCTATAACGTAGTGGTGCTTTATGGCGATTTAAACGTAAAAATTGCTTTGAATAAAGTGTGTAAGCGGAGTATTTTTGAAAAGCTACCTTCAAAATGGGCAGGCCAAAGCGCTGTACAAAGAAGCTATAACACTGCATTTGAAGGAATCGAATATAGCGAAGCGCCACTTGAACGCTCCATAACCTTTAACCTATTGGCGCAGCAATACAAACCGGTACTATTTATCAGTGATGTATCGGCCGAACTGACTATTATGGCCAGAAGTATTGGTTTACCTGTTTTAATGCAGCGCCATTCGGGTGATATTAGTGGCGATCCCACGCAAGTGTTTGCTTACGAATGCGCGACTAAACTATATGCCCCGTACCCAAAGCAGCTAGAAACACCTCACTACAGCTATTTTAATAAAACTCATTATTTAGGATTTATATCAAAATACACAAGTTGTAAAAGCGCCACCAATACAGATTTTGGCAGCTGTATTACTTTGCTAATGACCGATGCCCAGAGCGGGGCATTAATTGCCCGTACACTGATTAAGTACACCGAACACGTTGAGGTTATTGGTTGCCAAGGTGAAGCCATTGAAGGAGTAACCTACAAAGGCAAAGTGAGCAATATAGATCAAGTGATTTCAGCAAATGTGGTTGTAACAAGTGGTGGCAATAACGCAGTATCACAGTTGTTATCACTGGGGAAAAAGCTAATTGTTATACCCGAAAACCGACCCTACCAAGAGCAAGATGAAAAAGCGCGCATGTTAGCTAAAAATAACCTCGCAGTGCATTTGCCTTTTTCAGCGTTTTTACAGCACAACAATGCCCAAATAGAGGCTGCGTTGGTTAATGTAAGAAAAACCCAAACAAGTAAAACACAAATAATAAATGCTACAGAACAGTTTACCAGCGAGTTTGTAGAATTAGTTAAGGAGGTTGCAATTGAGTCATAATTTTTCAATCGTTACTATTGTAAAAGGCCGCCACCAGCAGCTTGCTAACCTTATCCACAGTATAGAAAATAGCACGCTTCGCCCATCTGATATGGTGGTGGTGTGGATGGATGAAAAAAACAGCCATAATGTTACCCCAAACACGTCTTTTGTGACCAAAAATGTGTACATACAAGAAAACGGCTTACCCCTTGCTAAAGCGCGCAACACGGGGGTTAAAAATGCGCAGCAAAACGACGTTATATTTATAGACGTAGATTGCATTTGCTCCCCAACACTTTTTGAAAGTTTACTTGCTAAACTAACCCACGGATTAGTGGTCAGTGCTAAAGCAAAGTATTTACCGTATGTGCCCAAAAGCAGTAACTATGAATTATTAGTGGAGGAAGCTGTTGATCACCCTAAACGCAAAAACTTACCTACAAACGAAGAGGTAGATTTTTTAACTTTTTGGTCTTTAATTTTTGTGATTAATAAACGTGACTTTAATAAAGTTAATGGTTTTGATGAGCAGTTTATTGGCTACGGCGCAGAAGACACCGACTTTGCAATGCAGTGCAAAGTAAGCAATATAAAGCTTAATTACATTGATGATTGGGTATTGCACCAGTACCACGATAAGTTTACGCCACCTTTAAATTACGCCGAAGATATTTGTAACAACGCCAATACATTTGCAAAAAAGTGGCAATTTTTACCTATGTTTGGTTGGCTAAAAAAAATGGCCGCTATGGATATTGTTGAAATTGACGAAAAGAGCCACAGCGTTAAATTTTTAAAAAAACCGACCACCAATGAAATAGAAGCGTGCCGCTCTACCTCGCCGTATTAAATTAGGTGCGTTAAATGCTAAAAGCGAAACAAGCAATGGATATGACAAACGATTATTGAAATTTTTTTTCCTACATGACTGTCTATTTATAGGACCGTCATGTGGAGAAATATATGTGTAGTTCACCTAAAACTAGCCGAGCCGTTAAAAAGTCAGCCATTAACTTTAATGACGACCTAACTCAAGAGCAGCGCCTGCGTTTTGCTGCAAAAGCTAATTTAGCACAGGAGCGCCGCGCACAACGCGAAGCCACAAATAAGCGCTTTGAGAAAAAGCACTTATCAGTAAAAAAGCCAGCGACAGGCTTGTTAGCATGGTTACGCCAGTTGATAAGCTAGCTATTATTAAGCGTGGTATTTTTTCCGCTAAACCAGCCACATGTAGCACATAGCACGCCCGCACCTGCACATAGCCAAAGTGGCGCACTCCAGCTGCCAGTGCTTGTATGTAGCGCCCCAGCTATCATAGGGCCAATAGCCGCCAGTAAATAGCCAATACTTTGTGACATACCCGACAGTGAGGCCGCTTGTGTTGAGTTATCGGTACGTAAGCTAATAAACGATAACCCTAAAATAAAACACGCGCCAGAGCTAAAACCAAGTAGTAGTGTCCATATCAATGCAAAGCTTGGCATATATAACAAACCAAGCGCACAGGTTGCACTGAGTGATGCAAGTATAAAACTAAGCGCACTTTGATCTTTGAGCTTGGCAAGTAACGGTATAAGTACCAGTCCAGGTATGGCGGTCGCAATTTGAAAAGCCCCATGGTAGGCACCTGCTTGCGTTGCACTTTGCCCCGCTTCGGTGAGTATGCTGGGTAGCCACGTAATGATGATGTAGTTTAAAAACGAATTTAAACCTAACAATAGTGTAATTTGCCATGCAAGTGCATAACGCCAAATGCTTTTAGTAAGTGCTGAGGTATGCGTTGTTTGTGTCGGTTTTGTGTGTTTATTTAATTGCGCCATCCATATAACTAACGTGGTAAGTGTAATAAGTGCACTTGCCCCTAAAGCAAACTGCCAGCCTAAGCCTTCATATTGGCTAAGCGGATAAACTATCGTTGAAAAACCACCAGATACAACGCCCATGGTGAGTACATAAGCAGAGGTCATTACCGCAACTTTTGCTGGAAAGTCGCGTTTTATTAAACTCGGTAGGAGTACATTAGCTATGGCAATACCGGCGCCTATTATGGCGGTGCCAACAAATAGCATAATGGCTGAATCAATCACGCGCGCAGCAATACCCAGTAATATTAAAAATACAGCAAAAAACAATGTGCGCTCAAGCCCTTGGCGCTCAGCCAGGCTTGCAGCCATAGGCGATATAATGGCAAAGGCAATTAGCGGTAACGTGGTAATAAAGCCTGCTTGCGAAGCGGTTAAATTAAAGTGCGCGATTATTTGTTCAAGCACAGGGGCAACCCCTGTAAAAGGCGCACGTAAATTGGCAGCAATAAGTAAAATACCGATTACAAGTAATACGCCTGAAAAGCGAGACATACCGCTATTACTGTTAGGTGTATGAGTCATTATTACAAAATATGTTAGCTAATAATGGGCGCTAGTATAAACAAATCAGCAGTATTATAATTTAGCTATACTGACATTAAATAACTAAAAACTGACAAAATATGTTTGAGCCTAAAGGGTGGGGATACCTACAAAACTACGAGCACATGGTACAGCCCATAATCGCCAAAGTAGATACCGCACAAGGCAGTAAAGAATACCCTTTACATACACATCCAAAAGGGCAATTAATATTAGCGCTTGATGGTTATGTAACCTGTGAAGCCGCTAATAAAATGTGGATGGTGCCAACGCATAGCGCTATTTGGGTACCTGCAAACACCTTACACAGCAATCGCGCATCTGATAACGCCAAATTATGTTTTGTATTTATTGATGCCAATAAGCACGGTATGCCACAGCATACCTGTACATTAGCAATAACGGGGCTGGTAAAAAGTTTAATGCTAAAACTCGCCAGCGAGCACCAAGCCTATAACGAAGACTCTAAAACAGCACGCTTAGCTCAGGTACTGTTTGATTTATTAATTGAAATGCCCGCCCAGCCGCTCGACTTTGCGCTTTCTAAGCATGCGGTTATTCAAACGATGGGGCAGCAGTTACTCGCACAGCCAAATAATCGCAAAACCCTTGCGCAATGGGCACACGATTTTGCTTTAACCGAGCGGACCTTAGCACGGCTTATAAAAAAGCAAACCGGTATGACCTTTGGTAAGTGGCGAATGCAATTACATATAATTACAGCGCTGCAGGCATTGTCAGGTGGGCAAAGCGTACAACAAGTGTCGGCGTTATTAGGGTACGAATCGGTGAGTGCGTTTATAACTATGTTTAAAAAGGTTATGGGCAAACCGCCCACTAAATACATGGGCGATTTAAATTAGTTAAATCTTTAAGTTAACGCATTACCACGTGTACGTAGCTGAAATCATGGCGTTACGCGGTTTACCAGGAAAGTACCTATCGCCAGTAAAGCTGGTGTAATCAGCACGCTCTGCGTAAGCTTCGTCGGTCAGGTTAATTATACGTGCAAGCACTTCTAGGTTTTTGGTAACTTGCCACTTTGCACGCAAGCTTAAAATATCATGCCCCTCGTAGCTATGACGGTTTTCTGGGTCGGTATAGTAACTACTTACGCTATGCCATTGCAGTGCAAGCGCTAGGTTATTAAAGGCTTGCCAGGTTAAATCAAGGTTAGCTACATTTCGAGGCGCGGTGTCTACGTTGTTACCGTTTATATTTAGCCCATTAATTAACTGGTTATTGGTATATGTGTGCTCTGCATGTGTACCTGCAAATTGTAAGTTAAGTGTTTTACTTAATGCGTAGTCTACTTCAAGCTCAATACCTCGGTGGCGTGAACGGCCATCATTAACGTTATAAAAGTCGCTATCGCGATAAATAGTGTTGTGTTTGCTCATAGCATACACAGCCAATGCATAACTCACATCGGTGTAATACCCTTTTAAGCCAAGCTCGGCATTATTGGCTATTTCGGGGTTTAAATTAGCGGTAGTTTGCTCGCGTTGTAATTGGTAAAGCTCTGCCGCTTGCGGCGCTCGGTAGCCACGCGAAAAGTTAGCGTATAGTGTATTGTTTTTGTTAACCTTATAGCTTACACCAAGCTTAGGTGAGGTATTGCTAAAACTGTTTTTAACACTGGCTGGGCGGCTATAACGGCATCCGCCAAAACCACATTCAGTGTCATCATCTTTTGTGCGGCCAGTCAGCATATTATTAGTGTAATCGTACTGCATGTGCTCATATCTTAGGCCGGCGCTAATAAACCATTTATTTAATTGCCACTCAACTGATGCAAACGGTGCATACAGGGTTGCGTTTACATCGTAATCGTAATGTTTGCCTTGCGGTACTGTGGCTACTAAAAATGCAGAGCCCTGAGTTGGCTCGTTTTGGCTTTGTGTAAAGTCGCTACGAGTGTATTCGCCATCAAGCCCTAGGTTTACTTTTATATTGCTTTGCAAGTTATGTTGATACAGCGATTGCACACCTATGCCTGTTTGACTGTTGGTTTCAAGCGGGGTGCCAGGTAAAAAATGCTTAAAAAAGTCCATGCTTTGGTCGCGCACATAAGGCGTTATAGAAAGCACATTGCCATTTTTAAATTGCCACTGGGCGTTGCTCCACGCTCTAAATGAGCGGGCTTTTCTAAAGGCATCGGGATCAAAGTTTTGCTGTGCTATGTCTTCGTTTTTATAGCTTTCAAAACCCGTTATAAAGCCTGCAGTTTGCTGATCTAAATTTGTGTATGTAAGGCCGGAGGTCAGTAACAGGTTATCGTTTTCAAAGCGGTGGCGAATATTTACTTTTTGCTGTTTAACGCTTTCATCATCACGGTAACCAGTATCGTCGGTAACACTTGCATTAATGCCAATCCCACTGTTGCCGTAGTCTTTTCCTGCGCGTAATTTATAACGAGCATACCCGTATGAGCCATAATCAAGCCCAAAAAGTCCGCCGCCTTGGGTGGTGTCTGGCGTTATTACATTAATTACACCATGCACGGCGTTTGAGCCATAAAGTGCAGAGCCCGGGCCTTTTAATACTTCAATGCGCTTTGCCATTTCGCTATGCGCTTCAAATAGCTCGTTTATATTACAAAAGCCTGCAGCACGTAGCGGTATGCCATCTTCAAGGGTGAGTATGCCGCCACAGGCTGCTGCGCCCGAGAGCACCGGCGAGCGAAGTGCCGGTAAGTATTCTTGCCCATTTCCGCGCTGTACATTAGCACCTGCAATACGTTGTAACGACTCTTCAACATGAGTAGGCGCAATGCTATTTAATTGCGCCTCAGATAAGGTACTAATAGTAAGCGGATAGGGTGTAGCCAGTGCTTCTGTACGTGATGCGGTGGTTGTTATGGTTTCTATTGCATCATCGTTTTTATTATCAGCAAGTGTAACGTGGCTGAGTGGCAATAACAGCGGCAAAATATAAGGTTTCATACATTCCTTTAAGGTGAATAACGCTTTATTAGCACCATGGTAAGGTGTTTTAAAGCGTTTTTAAACCGCTTGCGTTAAAGTGTGCGAACTCTGTAAATTTTATACGTTACAGATAATACAAAGCACGCCAGCGCAGGCACCACTAAAGCAAGTATTGAGTAATACTCAAATAAAATAACCCCAGTAATACCGCCAAGTAAAAAACCAAAAATAATAAGTAAAAACATAACGCCTTTGCGGGTATCAAAGGGTTCACCTTTTAGCGCTTTGCCTATCATTAAACCTAGGTCGGTAAAAATACCGGTTAAATGAGTGGTGCGCACTACTGCGCCGCTGTAATTAGTGGCAAGGGCGTTTTGTAAACCACACGCAGCGCTGGCAAGTGTAATGCCATAAACATGGGCGCGGCTGAGTAAATAGGCGCTTAAAAGTAGTAATAGGCCTTCAATAAATAATAGGGTGTCGTAATGTCGCCCAAGCTTTAACGAGCCGCCGGTAAGTAAAAAGCCAGAAAGGGCAGAGCCAAGCATAAAGCTCAGCACTACAGCCAATAGCAATAGTGCGCTAGAGACATTACTCATTAATGTAATACCAAGTAGCGTTACACTGCCCGAAAGGTGCGAAATAGCCTGATGTTCAAACCCTAATAACCCAATAGCGTTAACAATGCCCGCTATGAAGGCGAGTGCAAACGCGCCATACTCAACCCATTTTGGTAATTTAGTTAACATTGCCTACCTTATTAATGCACACCGAATTGCGCTTTATAGCGCTTTATTTGCTCATCAACGAGTGCGGTGTCGACCACGCCATGCTTAAAAGCAATATAAACAGGTAGAGCGTACCCTTCAAGCTGCTTAGCATGTATGTTTTTATAGCCTTTTGAGTACCATAAACCGGCTTGATAATTAGTAATTGCGTAGTCAACACGCTGTTTATCAAGCAAATCAAACGTGGCTTTAGTGGAGAGTGAATGCATAAAGTTGCTTTGTTTAAGATTATATTCTTTTGCCAGTACACTGGGTAATTTAACGCCTCTTAGCATAGCAATACGTGAATTTGATAAGTCATTATTAAGGTTTGCTTTTTCTGTGCTAAATAAACCAAATTGGGTGGTGTGTAGTGGTTCATTAGTAAATTCTAAATATTGTGCTCGCTCGGTATTATTAGCGAGCGCAAAGTAGCAATCGTAGTAACCTAACTTCATTTCTTTTTTAATACGTGCCCACGGTAAATGTACCAGATCAATGGTTACTTCTAAATTACGCTCTATAAAAGCTAAATAGTCTATGTCTATGCCCGTAAAGGTATGTGTTTCATCGTCATAAATTGTAAAAGGCGGGTAATGGGTAGTTGCACAGCGCAGCGTTTTATTAGGCGCGGCTAATAATAGCGAAGAAAAACTAAAAGCTAAAAGCAGCAGTAATGTGCGCATACATATAAATCCAATTTTTTCTTATGCTAGTGTGTTTAGTATACAGCGATATTCGGTTTTGAGGTGATGATCTATGTATTTTTTCTTCTCGTATAAGTTTAAATTTTTAAGAGACAACCATGTTTAACGCAGAGCAACAATCGCGAATCATAGAAATGGCGTGGGAAGACAGAACTCCCTTTGAGGCTATAGAGCAGTTATACGGACTTAATTATTCACAGCTTGTATCGTTTATGAGAGGGCATATTTCAAAGGGCAGTTTTAAAGTGTGGCGTAAACGTCATGCAGGGCGTAAAACAAAGCATTTAAAATTACGAGACCCAGCCATAATGCGCAGCCACTGTAAAACACAGTATAAGCAGCGATAAAAGCTATTTTTAAGTTTCATACGATGTTCAGCCGTGTTTGATAATCTTTAGTCATTAACTTTATTAGAGATTATTTATGAAAGCGTTTTTATTCACTGTATTTTTAGCAGGCGCCTTGGTTAGTATTAATGCCCAGGCAAAGCCCAATAAAGACAATCACGGCCATAAAAACGGCCACCATAAACATCAGCAGCACAACTATAAAAGCAGCAATAAACTATCTAAAAAGCAGCACAAAAAATTAGTACGTGCTGGTTGGACACCACCAGGGCTAAGTAAGCGTTACCACAAAGGCGATTACCTAGATCGCAACGTATATAAACAAGGCCGCGTTATTGAACGCTCCAGAGATAATGGTACAGTAAGTATAAAAATTGACCGTACAATTATTCATATGGTGCATGATACCCGAGAAATACTTTCAATTCTAACTCGTTAAGTACACTTTATAAGGATATTTAAATGCTCATTGCACTGGCTCTAATCATTGGCTTTTTTTTATTAGTGACCTTGTTACCTATGTCGTACAGTCAGCACTATTTAGTACGCAGCTGCGACTTTGTCCGGCTTCAGGTATTTTATATAGCCAGCGCAGTTGCAGTTGTGTCGTTGTATTTACTGTGGCAAAGCGGCAATAGCGGGTACTTGTATACTGCTTTAACCGCATTACTAATCATGATATTACAAGGGAAATGGATATTTCCTTACACTTGGCTTGCTAAAAAAGAAGTTAAAACCGCCTCAGTGAGCGAAGATCACAGTGTGAGAATCATGTCGGCTAATGTACTTATGTCAAACCACAATAGTGGGCAACTAATCTCACTGGTTGATAAGCACCAGCCTGATTTGTTGATAACTCTTGAAAGCGATAGCTGGTGGGAAAACAAATTAGCTGTTCTTAAAAAAAACTACCCCTATTATATTGAATGCCCTAAAGATAACCGCTACGGCATGCATTTATACAGTAAATTTAAAATTCTTGATGCGCAAATATGTGAGCTCATTGAAGATGATATTCCTTCAATTCATATCCTGTTCGAAAACGATGAAGGCCTGCAAATGCAAGGGCACTTTATACACCCCGCGCCACCAAGCCCCACTGAGGAAGACTCATCGCGCCCACGCGACTCAGAGCTCATAATGGTGGCAAAAGCACTTAAAAATCCATCACGCCCGACCATTGTAGCCGGCGATTTAAACGACGTAGCGTGGTCGCGCAGCACGCGTTTATTTATGCAAATAAGCGGTTTTTTAGACCCACGCAAAGGCCGTGGCTTTTACAACACCTTTCATGCAAGTTACTTTTTTATGCGCTGGCCGCTTGACCATTTATTTCACAGCCAAGGCTTTAAAGTAAAACGCATTAAGCGCCTTGCTAAATATGGCTCTGATCATTTTGCACTACTTACCGAACTGGTGTTTGAAAACGCCAAGCAGCAATCATTAGAAGATAAACCAAAAGAGCTTAAGCAAGAAGAAATTCAAGAGCTAGCTATGAGCAAAGCCGATAAGCGCAAGGTGCCAAGGTTTGAGAAGAAGTGATAGCTATTAGTTTTTAGCTATTAGCTGTTAGTTGAATATGTTTAAACTTGAACGCTCAAGTTTAACTCATGGTACTTCATCAGCTTGTAGGTCGGATAAGCGAAGCGCCATCCGACACAGTAAAATACCTTGCCTTATGATCAATATTTTATGCAGTTGAGTGGCTGGATCAGTCATTGCTAAACTTTGATGTATGAAGTCAAGATTTGACCCCTTAAGTTTGACCCCTTAAGTTCCTTTGTCGAGTGGCAGGAGAGTGCCAATTGCAAACAGTGGTAACGCTTCATTAAAAAGCGAGTTTAGGCTTGCTAAACTTTAGTGACGAAGGAACTCAATCAAGCCGTGACGAGTCTTTCTTCAATGACTTGTTATACGTTTTTGTAATCACTGATGATATTACTTGTTCCAACAAATTCAAGCTCACAAGCGGTAGTAACAAAAACCGACTCTAACTGTTTCCTTAAACCCTCGGGCGGTAATTGCTCTGGTTTAAAGGCAATTGTGATTGATTCTCTAGAAGGAATTCTAAATGGTAACTCAATGCCTTCGCCTAAAATCATAGCTTCGGGAAACACTAAGCGCTCTCCATCAGGATTATCCGAAATTTTAAACCCAGTCTCTACAATACTAATATCAAATTTACTTAGGTTAATTACTTTAAGCCCCAAGGTAACAAATTCTCTGTTTTTCTGTATTTCAATTTCGCTATGACCGTAATTCTTGCCGTCTCCCATTTTGTGAATTGAAATAGGTTTAACTGTAACAGTAACTTCTTCTTTTTTCTTGTCCTTAGTCATATTGTAAATACCAAGGATCAAACCACCTAAAGCACATAAGCTTATAATGATATCTTTGAGTACTGATAAATCCATTTAAGACTCCGAGCTTGAGAAACGTATAACGCCTTGCTCACCAGAAAATTGGGAGCGCAGCGAGTAATTTTTGAGTGCAGCAACTTGTTAGGCCTTTGATTCAATTTGCTGCACTAATTCATTAATGCTAGTGCCGTGAACTGTTTTATCGTTTCTCCAGTCTCCATTCTTTTTCTTTTGAACGGAAAATATTCCATCTTTAGCAGTTATACGGTAGCTCGTGTCAGATGTCAGTTGAGGATTACCATCACAAATAGACCAATCTAAAATAGTTGGCCGAATCTTATGAAGGTCAGCTTTGAATTCAGTAGCGTTCTTATACCGCTTGGAGGGGTCTAGGTTGATAGCTCTTCTTATGACACGTTTCATTTTCTCCGAAACCCATGGTGGCAAAGTCTTTAGATTGACTGCTTTACCTTTTGTGATCTTATTTTTTATGCATTGATCCACATAGATAGACTTATCAACATGATCGCTTAGGCTATTAAAGTGTTTAAGCTCTGCCTTACTCAACCAGCTATGCTCGTCATAAGGCAGCGCCCCACCTAGGAGCTGATAGAAAACAATACCCATTTGATAAATATCGCCTTTGCTAGTATAGGTATTATGCAGAACCGACTCAGGTGGACGATACAAAATAGAATGGCTAGAGGACGGTATTTCATCAGTTCCATCAGGGGCAACTTTAAGTGAGCCGAAATCACCAATTACAGCTTGCTTATCATCATTAAGGTATATATTAGAAGGTTTAATATCTCTATGCAGAAATCTCTCTGCATGAAGATGTGACAACCCATTTAGAACTGAACTAACAAAATCAATAGCTTGCAAGTTACCAAAGTTAGTTTGTTCAATATAATCGTCCAAATCCCCATTCTGACAATAAGGCGTAACAAAATATGCCCAGTCATTATCTATAAACGAAGCGTCCAATATGGATAAAATATTGTCACAATGAATTGCGGCTAAATTTCTAGGCTCTGCATGGTAATCCTTATCACCGCCCCAATAGTAAAATTTTACAGCAACATCCGTTGCCATAATTCGATTACGTCCAAAAAATAGGTAGCCATTAGCACCTTTTTCAACTTCTTTAGTAAAAGTATACGTTTTTGATAGTTTGACTAATTCTGCTTTTATCTCATTTGGTGCACTCAAACCATCAATATAGAGCTCTGCCATTTACTTATTTGCCCCGACTACACTCGCAAGGTATGCAGTATGCTGATACTTATTAAGCTCATCAGGAATTTCAATATCAGATTTTTTTTGCATCGAGGAAATTGATTGGGGGGAAATCAAAATTACGTTTGGCGCATCAGACACTTGTATAATACCTTCCATCTTAAAAGTATCAGCCCCGCCAGCGTACTCACCT
The DNA here is from genome assembly GCF_005887365.1 of Pseudoalteromonas sp. S3785. Lineage (NCBI taxonomy): Bacteria > Pseudomonadati > Pseudomonadota > Gammaproteobacteria > Alteromonadales > Pseudoalteromonadaceae > Pseudoalteromonas > Pseudoalteromonas sp. S3785. Next base: position 15,811 of record NZ_PNCT01000004.1, read on the forward strand.
TTCTTACCTCTCTTTTTTATGACCACCTTATCAACCGAGTTTTCGCGACAAAAGCTTTCAAACGTTTCTTTAAATGTTTTCACCTGAACACAACATTCACCATCTACGAGCGGGATTTTCTTAGTCGCAATTAAGACATTATCAATACCTTGACCTGTTTTTTGAACTAATGCCAATCTGGCTTCACTTCCTTTAAGCTCAATACCACATATTCTCATAAAACTTCCTTATATTGATTTCCCGTTGAGGCCTAATAATTTAATAGTGCGCTCATCGCGCATATTTCTGCCGACGCTACGCTCATTTCTCTGCATGATATAGTTTTAGCAAATAACCTAAGGCATTACTATCACTAAGTTTTCTGAAACTTTAAAGAAAAGATAAATAGAACAATATGCGCGCAGCACTCATTTTCATGAATATATGCGCAAAGAACAGTTTAACCAATCTATTAACGTCGATGTTTAGCTAGTCTCAATGAACGCTCCTCGCTCATTATTGTCTGTCATTTTTAGTCTATCCATCAAATCTTTAGGTTTTGTACCAGCTTCTATATATCAAATCTTAGCGCTAAGTTTTGTAGAGTTTATCGAGCTATCTGAACTCACAATTTTAAACAACATGGCTGAGCTTTTACTAAATAACCTAAATTGGGAAGTGAAGTTTTAGGTGTGAATTTTAAAGTGAAAATATAGCCCTTAAACGCATTACACTTAGCAGCTATACCCATAAAAAAGCCTAAAAGTGATTGCTCACCTTTAGGCTTAATAATATTTTTAAAACACGTATAAATATTCTTCTAATACGTTTATCTCAGGTGTGTAGCTAAATTAGCTATTAATCATAATACATTTGATATTCACAAATTCGCGCATACCAAAGCCGCCGTGCTCTCGGCCGTAGCCACTTTCTTTAACACCACCAAACGGTAGGTTGGGTTGGGCAAGGCCGTAACCGTTAATGTTGATCATACCGGTATCAAAGTGCTTTTTAGCTAGTTCAATGGCTTTTTTCTCATCTTTAGAGAAAATACCACCGCCTAAACCGTAGCGAGAGTCGTTGGCGATGCGCATTGCATCGTCGTTATCTTTGGCTTTTATTAGCGAAGCTACTGGGCCAAATAACTCATCATCGTATGCTGGCATGCCCGGCGATAAATTATCAAGAATAGTAGGTGGGTAGTAATAACCCGTTTGCGAAGGTGCTTCGCCACCTGTAATTATATTTGCACCGGCTTTAACAGATTGCATTACTTGGTCGTGAATTTTATCGCGTAAATCTTCTCGAGCCATTGGGCCTAGGTCTGTATCATTAGCCATTGGGTCACCCATTTTTAATGCTTCAAATTGGGCTTTAATTTTTTCTTTAAAGTCATCATAGAGTGACTCTACAACCACAAAGCGTTTTGCCGATACACAGGTTTCGCCGTTGTTGATCATGCGCCCTGTAACACAGGTTTCAACAGCAAGGTCTAAATCTGCATCATCAAGAACTAAGTAGGCATCGTTGCTGCCAAGCTCAAGCACTGTTTTTTTAACGTGCTTGCCGGCTTCTTCGGCTACTTTTTTACCCGTGCCATCACTGCCTGTAAAGGTTACGCCGCTGATTGCTTTGTGCGAAATAAGCGCGCTGGCAGTTTTGCCATCAATCAGTAAGTTGCTAAAGCAATAGTCAGGGAAGCCCGCTTGCTTAAATAAGCTATCGATTTTCTCTGCCATGCCAAATACATTGCCCGCATGTTTAAGTACGGTGGTATTACCGGCCATAATGTTAGCGGCACTGTAACGGATTACTTGATAAAGCGGAAAGTTCCAAGGCTGAATACCTAATAAAACACCCGTTGGCTGGTAGCTAATAATAGCGCGGCCGCCGTCCATATCGCGCTCTTCATCGCCAAGTACTTGTGGGCCGTTTTCGGCTGTGTAACGACAAATACCAGCGCACAGTTCAATTTCTTGAAAGCCCTGCTCGTACACTTTACCCATTTCTTCGGTCATTAATTTAGCAATAGATTCTTTTTGCTCTTCAAATAAAGAGGCTAATTTATTTAAATATTTAGCACGTTCGGTAAATGAAGTTTGACGCCATTTTAAATATGTTTCGTGAGATTTTTCGACTATCTGTTCAGCTTCTTCTTGAGAAAGCAGTGTGTAGGTATCAATGGTTTGCTCAGTTGCGGGATTAATCGTTTTAACTGTGTTACTCATTTTTATCTCCTTACAAATTAGTTATCGGTAAGGGTGCAAACACAAAGCCAGTTTGTTTTATAAAGCAAAATTAGTTTAAGTATTTGAATAGTAATGACTTTAAGTTTTATGATGTGGCGAAAATTAAAACTAAGTAATGAGCAAGCAGTAAAAAATACTGCTTTATGCAATTTTTACAGCCTTAGTTAAACAGTTGCTGTGCTATTTGTTTTAGTAGGTACGTTTCACGAATGATAGACAACCCTTGTTTGTCGCTAAGGCTCATTGTGCGCTCGTTGTGTGCAATGGCGTCGTGAATATTAACCCATTTAGGCGTCATACCATTTTGTTGCTCGTAATGTTCAAGCTGTGCTTTACCAAGTGCTTTATCTGCATCGCATAGATAGCAATACGACTGAATATGTATAATATCAAAGTCGTCTTTATACCAAGGGCGGTATTCTTCGTATAACCCAAACGGTTTAATAATTTGTATATTTTGCGCGCCAGTTTCTTCGCTAAGCTCCCTTATTAACCCTTGCTCTAGGGTTTCACCTTCATCCACACCGCCGCCGGGTAAGCTGTAGTCTTCGTAGCGACGGGTATACATTAATAAAATATGTGCATCTTTAATCACAATGGCACGGCCTGTACGGCGAGTAAATTGAGTGCCTTGGTTTAAATTTATACCAGGATGAACCATGGTTTTTAATAATTGCATTTTGTCTCCTTTTTATGACGTTAAAATTGTATCAGCTGGTATAATGGGTGAGTAATGAAAATAATTATAATTTCTAAAAAAATTATGATCGATATGGCTTAAGTGTACGTAAATAATTGGTTGTTAAAATTAAACGTTAAAAGACTCAATAGTTTAATCATTTTTAAGAGATTCTAGTTCTGCCCTTTATTTATAATTTAGGGGGCGTAGAATAACAAAAAAAGCATAGGGATTTATCATGTTAAACATACTTTTAGTCGACGATGACGTTGAATTTAGTGACGTTGTTTGCCACATTGTCGAATTCCTCGGGCACAACATTTGTACTGCAACTAGCTTAAAAGAAGCGCATCAATGGTTTGAAAATAATACCTTTGATCACGTATTACTCGATTTTATGCTGCCAGATGGCAGTGGTCTTCATTTGCTTGATCATTTAAAAATGATTGGGCAGTCTCCTAAAGTAACGCTTATTTCTGGCCACCCTTCAGTAAAAGGGATTTTGGCAGATATGTGCGAGCAAGATGTTGGGCATTTATTAAAGCCACTGCAACGCGAAGACCTAGAGCTGGTATTAAACGGCCCTAAAAAAACAGTTAAAAAGACAAAAGCTCCAGCTATTACACGCCACTTTAATAGTTTAATTGGTGAATCAGCGCCAATGCAAAAGCTTTACACCATGATTGAGCGTGTAGCTAAAACCAATGCTAACGTAATGCTAATGGGTGAAAGCGGTGCTGGTAAAGAGGTGGTTGCGCAGGCTATTCATAATGCTAGCCAATGCGAGGGGCCTTTAGTGGCAAGCAACTGTGGTGCTTTATCTAAAGAACTAATTGGTAGTGAACTATTCGGCCATGAAAAAGGGGCGTTTACGGGGGCAATTGCCCGTAAAGAAGGGGTATTTGAGCAAGCTGATGGCGGCACATTATTTTTAGATGAAGTGACTGAAATGCCTATTGATATGCAGCCAAACTTACTGCGTGTACTTGAAACTAAAAAGGTAACACGCGTAGGTGGCAATCGTGAATTGCCTATAAACTGCCGCGTTATTTCTGCTACTAACCGTTCTCTGACTGATCTGGCACAAAATAATGTTATTCGTGAAGATATTTATTTTAGACTTGCGGTTTTCCCTATAGATATACCCGCGCTGCGTGAACGAAAAGAAGATATACCATTGCTTGCTAAAGCTTTTTTAGAACAGCTTAACGATGAAAATGGCACTGCGTTTTATTGGCATAATGAGCAACTCAAAGAGCTTCAGCAATACGAGTGGCCGGGTAATGTACGTGAGCTGCGCCATGCTATTCATCGTGCCTTTATTATGAGCGATCCGCAGACAAGTGAAATTACCTTACCAGATAGCTTAGAGTCGCCGTTTTCGCGGGTAAATACGCAAGCAGCAGACAACCATGTTTCGGCAGGGCAAACAATCGAAGAAGTTGAAAAAGAACTAATTCACGCCACGCTAGATAAAGTGCAAGGTAATAAAACGCTCGCTGCGCAAATGCTCGGGATCAGTACAAAAACGTTGTATAACCGATTAAACGCATACGGCGGAATTGGAGAATATAAATAACCTGAACTGTGAATATTAAACTTATCTCTAGCAGCTATTTTCAACGTTAACTACGTTGAAATTTTTTGCAATAGGCCAGCTATTGACGCGTAAATTTGCCTTGTTTTCATTGAAAATCTTTGGCTAGAGAAAGTAAATTTGGAGATTACTGTAATTTAATATTTTAGTAAGTCTGTTAACCAGAGTTCAGGTTAAAAAAGTATAGGAAGTAATATGAGTGAGGAAAAAGAAGTAAATACGCTAAATAAATTGGTACACGATGCAAGAGCGCCGCTAAATAGAATTTCTATGAATGCAGAGCTTATTAAGCTGGTGTTAGAAAACGATATGCCAAAAGACAAAGCGTTAGCAGCACTCGATAAAATAATTTCAAACTGTCAGCAATGTAGCGAAAGCTTACAAAACATTACTGATTTTAATAATAAGTAGCCATTTATAATTAGGTATTTACATATAATGAGTAAGCAAAAGCAGCAGGGTAAAACGAATATAACGTGGGCCGCTTTTATCGCGATAGTACTATGCATAGTGGTAGGTAATGCATTTTTAGCATTAAGTACTATTCAAGGATTAACGCAAACACAAAAAAGTTTGGATAATACCAGCTTATTAGCCGATGCTATTGAGCGCCTCCATTTATCAATTGTGCAGGCAGAATCTGGCCAGCGCGGCTACTTACTCACCGAAGAAGATGACTACTTAATGCCCTATTACGATGCGATAGGGCAAATAGAATCGCAAATACAGCATGTAAAGTCTCTGCATTCTGAAATTGATGGGCAAGCTGAGCGAATTGCACAGTTGTTAGTGTTAACCGAAGCTAAAATTAACGAGCTTAAAAAAACGGTTACACTTGCCACTAACGATAAAGAACGCCGTGCGTTGTATTTATTAAACACACATAAAGGGCGAGAGCTGTACAAAGATATTCGCGCTAAAGTTAATGATATTCAAGACCGAGAACTGTTGTTTAAGGTGAGTCATTTTTCGAAGCTGGCGCAAATAAAAAATGAGGCGAAAATCACCTTTGTAATAACCGCGGTGACAAGTGCACTGCTTATTATAGGTATGTTTATTTTAACACGGCTAAATTTAAGAAATGCGGCTAAATATCGCGAAGAACTTGAAAGGCAAAACGAAACACTTGCGAGCAAAGTGTCTGAGCGTACCCAAGAGCTTACCTTATATTCAGATGAGCTTAGCCGCTCAAACCGTGAGCTTGAAGAGTTTGCTTTTGTTGCCAGCCATGACTTACAAGAACCACTACGAAAAATTCAAGCATTTAGTGATCGCCTAGAAACTATGTTTAAAGATGAGCTGGGCGAAAAAGGCATCGATTATATAGGCCGTATGAAAAATGCAGCACAACGTATGTCTAATCTTATTAACGACTTGCTAGAGTTTTCGCGGGTAACAACGCGAGGTAAAGACTTTGATGACACTGACTTAAAAGGCGTAGTGAACGATATTTTAAGTGATTTAGAGGTCGCCATAAATGAAAGTAATGCGCAAATAGAGGTGGGCGAACTACCGGTTATTCAGGCCGATAAAAGCCAAATGCAGCAGCTGTTTTTAAACTTACTATCTAACGCTGTTAAGTTTAGAAAACCAGGTAAAGAGCCACATATAAGCGTAACGTACGAGTATAAAGACGAGTTTAGCGAAGATCATAACGAAAAAGTGGGCTGGCAAATTATCACTATAAAAGATAATGGTATTGGTTTCTCACAAGAGTATGCTGATAAAATATTTGTACCATTTCAGCGCTTGCATGGGCGCTCGGAATATAAAGGCACAGGGATTGGGCTTTCAGTTTGTAGGCGTATAGTTGAGCGGCATGGTGGGATAATTACCGCTCATAGTAAAGACGGTGAAGGGGCAACCTTCATAATAAAATTACCTGTGGAAACAACGCTTTTCACACTTCAAGGAGAGGCTTAGATGCCGTATTCAAAAGTGAAACCTATTACAATATTAATGGCTGATGATGACGAGGACGATCGCCTACTTACGCAAGATGCGCTGGCTGAAAGCCGTGTACTAAACGAGCTGCATTTTGTGGAAGATGGGGTTGAATTATTAGAGTACTTAGAGCGAAAGGGTAAGTTTGAAGATAAAAGCTCATCGCCACGCCCTGGTCTGATTTTGCTTGATTTAAACATGCCGCGCATGGATGGCCGTGAAGCACTTGAGGCTATTAAAGCAAACCCTAACCTTAAAGGCATACCTGTTGTTATTTTAACCACCTCTAAGCAAGAAGAAGACATGGTTAAAGGGTACAATCTAGGCGCAGCTTCATACATAACGAAACCGGTAACGTTTGATGGCTTGGTTGATTTAATGAAAACCCTAGGAAAATACTGGGTTGAATTTGTAGAGCTGCCAACAACGTTTAACGACTAAATAATACCATTGCGCAATAATACTTAATCATACGAATTGGTATAAGTAGCAAGAATAAGCCCCTAAATAGGGGCTTATTAAATGCCATTAAAAGGAGATAGCATGTTAGATAAAGTGACTCGCTTACTTTTAGTAGAAGATGATGAAGATGATTACATCCTTACTCGCGACTACTTAGACCAGTTAGATTCACATACATTTGACATAGATTGGATAAGCTCTCCTGAGCAGGCAATAAGCATATTAAGTAAAAACGAGCACGATATATGCTTGCTTGACTACCGATTAGGTGCCTCAAATGGGCTAAGTGTATTAAAAAAAGCCATTGCTAATGGGTTTAGCGGGCCAATTATTATGCTTACGGGGCAATCTAATGATGAATTAGACTCCGCAGCGCTGGATGCCGGTGCTGTAGATTACCTTATAAAAACAGAAATGAGCTCGAGCCGTTTTGCCCGTGCTATACGTTATGCGCTGGCACGTAAAGATGTTGAAGGCGAGCGAGTAGAGCGTTTAAAAGCCGAAGCTGAAAACCGCTCAAAAGATAGATTTTTAGCCCACTTAAGCCACGAATTACGTACCCCGCTTTCATCTATATTAGGTTACACAGAGCTATTGCTGCAAAGTGACTTTAGCAAACAGGCCGAGAACGAATTAGGGGTTATTTACCGAAACGGTAAACACCTACTGAGCTTGTTAAATGACGTGCTCGATTTATCTAAAATTGCTGCTGACAAATTAGAGCTTACATTAAGTGAAGTAAACTTAGATAGCATGCTTGCTGATGTTTACACCTTAATGCGTGTATCTGTGCTTGATAAAGGCTTAAAGCTTCGCTTTGAGTCTCTACAGCCTTTACCGCTTATTGTGAGACTAGATGCGACCCGCGTACGTCAAATACTCATTAATCTAATCAATAATGCGGTTAAGTTTACTGAAAAAGGCGAAATTGTAGTTAGTGCCTGGACCGAGTGGGTTGAAGGGCAAGAGATGCTATTTTTTAGTATTAAAGACTCAGGTATGGGGATTGCCCCTGAAAAACAAGCACTCATTTTTAAACCTTTTGAGCAAATAGCCGATGTTGAATCTCGATCTGTTGGCGGCGCTGGTTTAGGGCTCGCTATTTGTGCTGAGCTATTAACGCGTATGCACGGCAGTATTGATTTAACCTCGAGAATGGGGGAAGGCTCTACTTTTACTATTTCAGTGTACCCAGGCGATATTAGTGAAGTGGAACGCCAAGTATTAAACTTTAGTAGTGGCTCGCAGTTACAGACAAAATCTGCACCGTGTAAAGTAACAGGCCGCGTATTAGTGGTTGATGATTTACGCGATTTACGGATGTTAGTTGGTCATATGATTAGCACGTGTGGTGCGCGTGTAGATTATGCAGAGCATGGCCAACAAGCACTTGAAAAAGTAAGAATCGCACAAGCGTATCGCTCCCCATACGATATCATCTTCATTGATATCCATATGCCTGTAATGGGGGGGAAAGAAGCCACCATAGAGCTTAGAAAAATGGGCTACACAGGCCCAATTATTGCGCTTACAGCCGCAACAATGAAAGGCATACACGAAGAGCTTACCGCGCTTGGCTTTAACGATGTAATACCTAAGCCCGTTGATAGCTCCTCTTTGTATCAGTGTTTACAAGATTTTTTAGTATCTCCAGAGTACGCGCCTCAAGCTAAAAACATTCACAGTGATAAAGCGGTAATAGAGAAAAAACAGCGATTTTTGTTGGTTGAAGACGACCAAGATGCTGCGCAAATTACACAGTTACTGCTAGAGAGCTTAGGGGTAGAAACTGTGATCACCTCAACGTGTGCACAGTGTTTACAAACCCTAAATCATGACCAGCAATTTGATAAGGTATTGCTTGATATGCATTTACCTGACGGCCGTGGTGTAGATTTAGGGAAGCAAATTAATGAACGTTACCCTAACTTAAGCTTAGTGATTGTTAGTGGTGCAGAGCCTGATCCTAAGCAGATTAAAGATTTAAATATTAATCATGTACTTTTAAAACCGATTAACCTGAGCTTATTAGAAACCTTGATCAGCTCGTAACTTAGAAGTGATTTTATGCAGTCAATAAAACTAGAAAGTGAGTTATTAACGCCCTCGAAAATAGTGTGTGTTGGGCGTAATTACACCGCGCATATTGCCGAACTTAATAATGAGCTACCAGATCAAATGGTATTGTTTAATAAACCAAATAGTGCCATAACGGATACCTTATTTACTACGCATAATAACGAGCCACTGCATTTTGAAACTGAGCTGTGTTTTATTATTAAAAATAATGAGTTAGCCGGCGTCGGTTTAGGGTTAGATTTAACTAAACGTACTGTGCAAAGTAAGCTTAAAAATAAAGGGTTACCGTGGGAGCGCGCAAAGGCATTTGACGGCTCGGTATTACTAACGCCCTTTGTAAGTATTGCGGATGCTGAGCAGGCGTTTACGTTTGAGCTTAAAATTGACGATAAAGTTACTCAGCAAGGCGATACACAATTTATGATACACAAGCCTAAAGATATTTTAAGTGAAATTAATGAGTTTATGCACTTAGAAAATGGCGATGTAATAATGACCGGAACACCTGCAGGCGTTGGGGAAGTGCCTGCAAACAGTGTATTTACAGTTAGCCTATATGCTAATTCGGCGTGTTTGTTATCTCAACGTTGGCAGGTTCAGTCGTGTTAAGTATTTGCTGTTGGTAATACTTAGAAAACTGTGGGAAGCTTTGTTCTAACCAAAAACGCTGACTATTTATATAAGCAGGCGAGTGTAATACCTGCTTATCTAGCGCTTTATTTATTTTATCAAGCGCTTTGGTAGCAAAGTTATTTGGCGCTCTTACAGCACATCCTATCGCTCCTAAAACAAATTTTCGAGAGTCTTCTTCTATTGGTACACTGACGATATTTTTAAATCGACTGTGATTTACAAAATAATCTCCCAGAAACGGGTAGTCTATTGTGTAATCTATAAAGCCGCGGCTTAATCGAGCAATCACTGCTTGGCTTTCATTTTCGCTACTCCAGCTCAGCGATGCTTTACGGTACACCGTGGTATTTTCGATTATTTTATTAATTTTGGTTGTAAACTTGCGCGCCGCCGCTTGACCATAAACATATTGCTCGTCTGACAATAAATGAATAAGTTTAATAGGGTTCCCGTGTTGAGCTTGTATTTCTGCTGCCAGTTTTTGCGTGGTTAAAACCGAAAAGGGCGGGTATACCGTTGTTGGGGTAGAAAACTGTAGTGCATCATTAGCTGTTTTTTTATGAATCACACACGGAAAGCACACATTATCGCCTTCATTTAAGTGCTTATTAATTCGCTCTTGCGGCACAATTAAGCGCGTGTGTTTTACATCATCAATAGTTTGGATGAGTTGCTCGGTGAGATTATCGCAAATCCCACCCTGAGGGGCGTGTGAGTCTTTATCTATATGAAACGGAGGCGTGTAACTTTGTAACCACACAATTTCTTCAATTGGGTGTGTATTGTCAGCGTACCCATAATGTGAAAAACCACCCAGTACAACGCAAAATAAAACTATATTTTTAAGCATAACTCACTAAAAATAATCCATTTAAGTTAACTTTAGTATAGTTTTACTTTGTATATGTTCAAATTTAACAACGGAATAGGCAGTAATTAAACCGCCTATTATTTTTCTTTAGTATGGCTGCGGGTAATCTTTAAAAATTGCGCCAATTTCAGCAAGGGTGTCATTGCTTAAAGTTAAGTTAAATGCGTCAATATCTTCTTTTAATTGCGCCATATTAGTCGCCCCAATAATTGATGAAGTAACGCCATCGACTTGATTACACCACGCAAGGGCTAATTGTGCCGGTGTTATACCAATTTCATGCGCCAAATCCACATAGCGCTGCGTTGCTTTTTGCGCGTTAGGGGTATCCCTGAAAATGCCATTTCGCTGCATGAATGTCCAACGCGATCCAGCAGGTCGCGCGCCATTTAAATATTTACCGGTTAACAAGCCCGCTGCAAGTGGAGACCAAGGTAAATATGCAATGTCTTCATGGATACATTGCTCAATTAAGTAGGGCCAATCTTTAGCATGCGCTAGGCTAAATTCATTCTGAATCGAGACCATTCGCGGTAAGTTATGCGCTTTAGCTAAATTTAAAAATTGGCTAATGCCCCATGGCGTGTCATCTGAAAGACCACAAAATTTTATTTTTCCGGCTTTAACACACTCATTAAGGCCTTCTAAAATATCTAGCATGCCAGCTTGTTGCTGCTCGGTATTTACGTCACTAAAAGTAAGTTTACCTGGCCACTGCCTGCCAAAATGCGGGGTAGAGCGATTAGGCCAGTGCAATTGATATAAATCTATGTAGTCGGTTTGTAAGCGTTTGAGGGAGTTATCTACAGCCTCAATAACCGCGCTGCGTGTTATATCGCCGCCATCACGTACCCACGACAAGCCGTTGCCCGCAATTTTAGTGGCCAATACAATATCACCACGTTTTTGTTGGTTGCGGTTTAGCCAGTTACCAATAATTTGCTCTGTTTTACCGTAAGTGTCTGGTGAAGGAGGAACGGCATACATTTCGGCGGTATCAATAAAATTAACGCCTTGCGCTAAGGCATAGGCTATTTGCTCATCTGCCTCTTGTTGGGTATTTTGTTTACCCCAAGTCATGCTACCTAGGCATACTCTTGAAACATCAACCCCGCTGCTGCCTAACGGACTGTATTGCATGTAAAATCCTTAAATTGTGTAAGATCTTGAGTGTGGCTTATCAATACCAGCTCGCATACTATTTAATTAAGCGAATTGGTGTAATGCCGATAATAATGGCTCAGTGATCGCCGCCTTTTGCCCCGTTTTAAAGTCAAACATAACTACTTGAGAGTAGCCTGTTGTAGTAACAGCTTGCTGTGCATGACTATATACAGAGTAATTCATCATAAAGCGGTCGCTTTTTATATCCGAAATTGTAATACCTACGGTTAAAGTATCTGGAAAGGTTACAGGGCGCTTGTAGCGAATGTTGTTTTCGCTAATAACGGGACCTACGTCACCTGGTTTTATCGTATCAAACTGGTTTATTTTATTTAAAAAGTCGATGCGCGCAATTTCAAAATAACGCAAGTACACCACGTTGTTTACATGTTGTAGGGCGTCCATATCGGCCCAAGCGACGGTGATATCGGTATGAATAGGGTGCTGTTCTTTGAACCTTTGCATATATGTGTACTCTTAGTTTTAAATGAATCAGGTTATCAATATGGTGTTTGTAGCTCAAGACAATAAATACCATGTTTTTTTATAAGATGATTGTACCTATTTATTTTTAGGACTACAGTTAAATAACACAGGCCACACACACGAGAACACACATGCAAAATATAATTAATTGGGCTTTAGCCAGTTTAGTTTTTATAGCATCTTTTGCTTGCTACGCTATGGGTAATGCTTCAGGCGGTATCATGCTTTTAGCTGCGGGGTTTTTATTGGAATTTGTTTTTTGGCTACATTGCTTTAAAAAAGAAAATCGCTTTAAGCTGCCGTTTTAAAAGCTGTATAAAGCTTGCTTAATTTAAACGCCAAACTTACTAGCGATTTAACTTTAGCAGGTTAACTGGCTTTATTAACCTTGCTTAATGAAAGTGAATCCTTAATAATGGCTGTATAAATAAACAGTTGTTATGTGGTAATGAAAAAGTTTATTCATATCGACATGGACTGCTTTTATGCAGCGGTTGAAATGCGCGATAACCCCAATCTTGCCAATGTGCCTTTAGCCATTGGTGGTAATAGTCGCCGAGGCGTGCTTTCTACAGCAAACTATATAGCGCGCGAATATGGTGTACGCTCGGCTATGTCTAACTATCATGCCAAACAATTATGCCCAGATTTAGTTATTGTGCCTGGGCGAATGGCTGTTTATAAAGAAATTTCTCAGCAAATTCGGGCTGTATTTAAACGTTATACTGACCTAATAGAGCCTTTGTCGCTTGATGAAGCCTACCTAGACGTCACCAATAGCTCGGCATTTAAAGGTAGTGCTACGCTTATTGCTCAACAAATTAGAGCCGATATTTTCAACGCTACTGGTCTCACTGCCTCTGCAGGCGTTGCTCCCATTAAGTTTATTGCGAAAATTGCTAGCGATGAAAACAAACCCAATGGCCAGTTCGTTGTATTACCAGATGAAGTTGATTCGTTTTTAAATAATTTGCCGCTGGGTAAAATACCTGGTGTGGGTAAGGTCACCCTTGAAAAGCTTAATTTAAAAGGATTGTACACAGGTAAAGATGTTCGCGAGAAAGGCGTTAATTGGATGCAACAGCATGTGGGGAATTTTGGTGTATCGCTTTATCAAAAATGTGCTGGCGAATACATTGGTAAAGTAACAACCGAGCGAGTACGTAAATCACTCAGTGTTGAGCATACTTATGAATACAACAAAAATAGCTTACAAGAGTGTCTAGATCAGTTGCCTAAATTACTGGAAGAGCTGACAGCGCGTCTTAATAAACAACAGCTACAAAATCGTATAAATAAATTAAGCGTAAAAGTGAAATTTGCAAATTTTGTGGTGACCAGTGCCGATCAAGCTCATCATCAATTAAACACAGCTATTTTTACTGAGCTACTTTCAAAAGCGTATCAACGGGGTATGCAGCAACCTGTGCGTTTACTAGGCATAGGGGTTGGAGTTAAAAATGAACCTAATTTAAATCTACAATTGAGCATTCTAGATTAGAGTGTACTTGAGTGTAACACCAAGTTGCCAGATTAAAATGAGCTGATCGCAGGTGGCTGGTTTTGTGTTTTTATATCAACGATAATAGCCCCTTATGTTTTCTAACAGGAGCTTTACTTATGGCATATCCTCAAGCGATAGCTGCACAATCACTCAGTGCAAGCTTTGCAGCATTTTCTCACGATGCACTTATTATAATTAGTGATGACTTTTCTCAACTTCCGAATAACTCACTACGTGATGCCATTGAATCACAGGCTAAAGTAGACTCTCGTATTGGTAAACAAGTTACGTTTTTAGTAATTGATAATGTACGCGTTGTTTTAGCACCTACAGGGCCGCTTAACCGCGATTACGATGATGTAAGACGCTACTTTGATGCCGCCAAACTCGCGATTAACGAAGCAAAAGCCGCGGGCAGTGTAAACCCTGCTATTTATTTACCTAAATTACATACGGATGCGCGTTACCAGCATGCATTAGAGGTGGCATATTTAGGTGCATGCCAAGCATTATGGCAACCTTTAGAGGCGCGTGAATACCACGGTGAAAGTATTGAGCCAATTACGCAAATTGGTTTAATTGATGCAAGTGAGCAAACAGTAAAAGCAGTTAACGCAATTGCTGCAGGCCAATATGCTGCACGCGATTTATGCGGTACTGAGCCTGAACGTATGGCGCCACCACGCTTTGCCGATTACTGTGTTGAGCTTTTCAAAGGCTCTACAGTGGCAGTTGATGTGATTGACGATATAGACACAATAGATAAAAACTACCCTATGCTTAGCACCGTTGCGCGCGCATCTTATGCGGTTGAGCGTCACCACCCACGCATAGTAAAACTAGAGTACGTACCAGAGGGTGAAGTAACGCGTACGCTAATGTTTGTGGGTAAAGGTTTAGTATACGACACCGGCGGCGCCGATTTAAAAGTAGGCGGTTACATGGCAGGTATGAGCCGCGATAAAGGCGGTGCAGCATCTGTAGCGGGCTTTATGAAAGCGGTTGCTGATTATCAGCCTAAAGGCGTTAAAGTGATTTCTTATTTAGCGGTGGTTCGCAATTCAATTGGCTCAGATTGTTTTGTACCTGATGAAATAATTACTAGTCGTGAAGGCGTACGCGTACGCATTGGTAACACCGATGCCGAAGGGCGCTTAGCTATGGGTGACCTTCTTAGCGAAATGAAAGACTTGGCTAAAACACAAGTTAACCCAACTCTATTTACTGTAGCCACTCTTACAGGCCATGCGGCACGTGCTATGGGACCTTACGGTGCATATGTTGAAAACGGCCCAGCACGCAGTGCTAATACGTCTCGTCAAATAGCGGATTGTGGTGATTTATGGGCAGATGCAGCAGAGGTTTCTCGCTCTCGTCGTGAAGATTACGACTTTATAAAACCGCGCACCTTAGCTGATGATGTTTTATCAAGTAATAATGCGGCTTCTGCGGTTACAGCTCGTGGGCATCAATTCCCTATGGCATTTTTAGCCGTTGTTGGCGGACTTGATAAACACGGTAACGATTCTGAGCAGCCATTGCCTTATGTGCATATGGATATTGCTGGTAGTGGTGTTGAAGGCGGAGATTGGCAGCATGGCAAGCCAACCGCGGCATCGGTAACCAGCTTATTTGCACGCTACTGTATGTAATACCAATCCGCAATAATACTTAATCATTTTTTGGGGGCTAAACGTGTCGCTATCTGTGTTAAAAAATTCTCATTTAGAACAACTAAATAGCAATTTTTTTGCCTAGCCATCAACACGTTTTTCCATCCTAAAAATAGATCACTTAATTATGCGAAATGGTATAAGCTAAAAACGCTTATGTAATAAAAAAGCCCTGTTAATTCAGGGCTTTTGTTTTTTAATTATTTTAATTTAAAGCGATTAACCACACTCGAAAGCCCTTGGCTACTTTGTTTAAGGTTGTCACTGGCATCGGTAAGCTGCTTGGTATTATTTAACGACTGCTCGGTTGATTGAGATAGCTCGTTAATACGTAAATTAACCTCGTCAGCAGCTTGTGTTTGTTGCTCGGTGGCACGAGCTATTTGGCTGTTCATGTCTGTAATTATAGACACCAATCTTTCTATTTCATTGAGCGATGTATCAGCAGATGAAACCTGCTCTACCGTGGTTACCGACAATGCTTGACTTGATTTTACGGCCTCTACTGCCGCTTTAGCGCCTTCTTGCAATTTGGTGATCATGGTTTGAATTTCATCTGTGCTTTGCCCAGTTCTGCTCGCTAATGTGCGCACTTCATCGGCAACAACTGCAAATCCTCTGCCGTGCTCTCCTGCACGAGCCGCTTCTATAGCAGCATTAAGTGCAAGTAAATTTGTTTGCTCCGATATACTTCTGATCACATCGAGTACAGAGCCTATGTTGTTACTTTCGTTTGCTAAATCTTCGGTTACTTGGCTCACGGTTTCTATATTACTTGAGAGCGTTTCTATGGCAGTAATGGTACTGGCCACCACGTTTTTACCGGTTGAGGCATTGTGCGCTGCATCATTGGCTGCTTGTTCAGCGGCTTCGGCATTACGGCTTACATCATGAATTTGGTGCGTCATTTGCTCCATGGCGGCGGCTACTTGTGTGGAACTGTCGTTTTGTAGCTCAATGAAGGAGTGGCTTGTTTTACTTGACTCATCCACCGTGTGCGCGTGTCTGCTTACATCATCTGCACTGTGCGATACATGCACTAATGACTCGCGCATTTTTAAAACAAATAAATTAAAAGAACGTGACAGCTCTGATATTTCATCATTGCCAGATTCGTTTAGCGTACGTGTTAAGTCACCTTCGCCTTGCGATATATCTTTCATCATTTGTGCAGCAAGGCGAGTCGGAGTGAGTATACTTTTTCCAATAAAGTAGCTTAGTAATATGACAGCAATAATCATTACTAAGGCACTGATAATGATTAGATTACGCTGCTCGCTAAAGGCTGCATCTATTGAGTCTAGGTATACGCCAGAGCCTATAACCCATTGCCACGGGCTAAACCCTTTAACAAATGCGACTTTATCTACGGGTTGGTCTTTTCCTGGCTTTGGCCACTTATAAGGAATAACCCCTTCTTTTTGTTGCTTTACAATACTCACCATTTCGACAAACAGTGCCTTGCCATCGGGGTCTTTGTTATTACTAAGGTCTTTGCCGTTAAGCCCAGGTTTTATCGGGTGCATTACCATTGCAGGTTGGTAGTCGTTTATCCAAAAATAATTGGTTTTGTCGTAGCGTAGGGCTTTTACAGCCTCTAGTGCTTGTGTTTTAGCTTGTGTTTGTGTGAGGGTGTTATTTTGTTCAAGCTGGTGGTAATGCTCTATAACACTGTATGCTGTTTCTACCACATGCTGTGTTTTAATGTATTGCTCATGTTTAAGTGAGCTGTATTGATGAGTTAAACTCGAAATACTAAGTATGATAAGCCCAATTATAACGATGGCGATTAACAGTGAAAAACGCTGGGAAATACTAAAACTACGTAGGTTAGGCATTTACTTTTCCTCAATCAGTGTACGCATTTGCGCATAGAGTAAGCGTAGCTAAAAAAAGCGTTTAATCTAGGCTCAATAACTTATTAACACAAAAAAAGGCTGATTTTTCAATCAGCCTTTAGTTTATTTAGTCGTCATATGATTATTTAACATCAAAATGTCGATTAAAGAAGTTAGTGATGGTTTGGTGTAAATGTGTTTGCACCTGTTTACCACGTAGGCTGTGTTTTGAGCCCGGGTAGGTCATCATTTCAAACTGTTTTTCGTTATCTTGGAGTTGTTTAAATAATTTAGTGGCGTGGGTAAATAACACGTTGTCATCGGCCATGCCATGGTAAATCATTAGTGGGCCTTTTAAGCCGTCAGCGTATGGAAATACTGCGCTGTCTTCGTAGCCTTTAGCATTCGTTTTTGGGTGCCCAAGGTAACGCTCAGTGTAATGGGTGTCGTAAAGTGCCCAGTCGGTAACTGGTGCACCTGATACACCAGCTTGAAAGTAATCACCGGCTTTAAACATGGTCATAAGAGCCATATAGCCGCCGTAGCTGTGGCCATAAATACCAATACGTTGTGGGTCTACGTAATCAAGCGTACGTAAAAACTCAACGCCTTTAATTTGGTCTGCCACTTCTACAACGCCTAAATGTTTGTAAATGGCGTCTTCAAACTTTTTACCGCGGTTGTAAGAGCCTCGGTTATCGAGCTGAAAAATAACATAACCTTGCTGCGCCATATATTGAAAGTACAGGTTTTTGCTGCGCCAGCTATTTGTTACGCGCTGTGCATGTGGGCCGCCGTATACGTTAACAATTACTGGGTGCTTTTTACCGTCTGCAATATTACTTGGTTTAAATAAGCGGTAATGCATTACTTGACCATCTTCTGCTTTGATAGTGCCGTACTCAGGTGTTGCTAAATCACTTAAATAAGGGGTTAATGGGTGGCTATCATCGAGCTTATTTTGTTCAAGCCATGTGATAAATTCGCCATTTACTTTACGTAGTGCTGCCGAGTTAGGCTTGTTTACCGATGAGCTATTATCAATGAATGTTTTGCTGTCTTTAGCCATTACCACTTTGTGGTATTGGCCTTGCTCGGTAATGCGCTTAATATTGCCTTTTTTAAACAGAGGCACGCTGTATAAATGGCTTTCAAGCGGGGTGTCTTTACGTCCAGCAAAGTACACTATGCCTTTTTTCTCATCCACGCCTTTTAAGCTATCAACAACCCAGTCTCCAGAAGTGATTTGTCGAACTAGCTGACCATTGGTGCGGTACAAATAAAGATGCTTAAAACCATCGCGCTCAGAAGCCCATACAAAATGCTTTTTGTCTTTTAAGAAATGCAGATCAAAGTTTAAATTGATCCACGTATCGCTGTTTTCTGTTAGTGCTACTTTTTGCGTTTTAGTATCGCTATTATAAAAACGTAGTTCTAACTTATGTTGTGAGCGATTTTGCCATTGATACGAAAGGGTGTTGCTGTCTTTTAGCCATTTAGCGCGTGCAATGTAAATATCTTTATCGTCGCCTAAATCAATCCAGTCAACGCTTTGATTATTTAAAGACACAACACCCAGTTGAATTTCAACATTGTCAGTGCCCGTAAATGGGTAGCGTTGATTAAATAGCTTTACTTCGTCAGCGTATATTTCGTTACGAATGGCTTCTTTTACTGGGGTTTCATCTACGCGGGTAAATGCAATTTTAGATTCATCGCCAGCCCACCAGTAGCCAGTCATGCGGCTCATTTCTTCTTGTGCTACAAATTCGGCCATGCCGTTTTTAATTACGCCACCACCATCTTTGCTTAGTTGAATTTCCTTGCCAGAATCAAGTGCTAAAGCGTAAAGGTTTTGCTCGCGAATAAACGATACATAGTTACCTTTAGGTGAAAAGCGAGCATCGGTTTCAAACGCTTCTGTATTGGTAAGCTTTTTACTTTTACCAGATGCAAGCTCGTAATAATATAAGTCACCATTGAGTGGGAATAGCAGGGCTTTACCGTCTTTAGACCATTTATATTCTAAAATACCTTTACCAAAAATACGTTGGCGTTCGCGGCGTGCTTTTTCTTCATCAGAGAGGTTTTCAGGGCCTGAAAATAACTTTGCAGAATCAACCAGTATTCTGTTGGTGTTATCTTTTAAGTTGTATTCCCATAAATCATAACGGTTGTAATCGTCGGTTTTGCCTTGCAGGTAAGTTACGCGGGTACCGTCAGGCGAAAATTTAAGTTGTACGGGGGCTTTACCCGACAGGCTCGGGTCGTCAAAAATACGCTCTAGTGATAATGGTTTTGCTTGCGCGCTCAGTGCACCAACAGCAAGTGGGAGTGCGAGGGTTAGGTATTTTATTTTTTTTAGCACAAGATTGCCTTAGCTTATTATAAATAGTGTATTAAATGGTAAAGCTAAGCGTGTGCAACTGCAAATAAATGCTATAAAGTGGCCATTATTAAAGACTAACTAGGATATGATGATGACAACTCCCACTTTTGAACTTGCCCCAGAGCTTAAGCGCGATTGTATAGAACTGGCAGATTGGCCTTTGTGTAAAGTGCTATTACTTAACGACAGCCAATACCCTTGGTTTGTATTGGTGCCTAGAAAAGCCAATTTAAAAGAGATCATAGACTTATCACAGAGCGATCAAATTGTATATTTAAAAGAGTCGGCCAAACTCAGCAAGCTTATTATGCAAGTGTTTAGCCCTGATAAACTAAACGTGGCGGCTTTGGGTAACATGGTGCCGCAATTACATATTCATCATATTGCACGTTTTACAACTGACGCTGCATGGCCTGCACCGGTGTGGGGTAAGTTTCCTGCAAAACCATACACAGATGAGCAAATAATAGCGCTAAAAAAAGCGCTGCAGTTATAAACCACAGCGCTTCATTAATCTATTACAAAGTATTACGTGTTGGGTTAGTTAAGGCCTAACACGTCTTTACCTTGTTTAAAGGTTACATCTACAGGGATATTAGCTTGGCTTAGTTTTTCTAAGTCTTTAGCAAGCTCTTCTTTAATATCGCCATGGGTGGCAATTAGCTGATCTACTTTTTCGTAATCGCCGTCACCTTGTAATGTTAAAATTAAGCGCGAAAGTTTAGCCATAGCCACACCCATTTTTTCCATATTGACACGGTAGAAACCTTCTTCGTTTTTAGAAAAGGCGCCTTCTTGAGCAAAAAAGTTAAAGCGGATCATGTTCGCTTTACCATGTGCGCTTGATGCACCAAAACGTACTGAGCGGAAAATACCCGCCATAAAGGTGGTGTAGTAATCTTCTAATGTACCTTCGGTAATTTCACCTTTTTTAAGTAACTGCTCAACCATGTATAAACCTAAAATATCAGCTTTACCTTCTTCAAGTGCGCTTGCGTGCTCTTGTAATGATTGGCGCACAGTGCCTTTATTTGTAATGGTGTTTTTAATACCTAGGCCGTGAGCGACTTCGTGGAACATGGTATTGGCAAAAAAGGCGTTAAAAGTAATATGCTTACGTTGCTCAGGTACAATTAACTGCTCAGCAATCGGCACTAAAATTTTATCAAACTTTGCACGCATTGCGTTTTTAAGCTGCAGGCGACGAGTGCCTTTTTCAAGCTGTACTTGCTCATCGTTTGGTAAGTTAATAGCAATAGTTTTGCTGCCCGCATTTGAGTGACCTGCGTAGTAAACCACATCGTAAGCATTTAAATCGGCGTCTGAGCCTGGCACTTCTTGCTTATATTTAGTATCTACCGGTAAACCTTTTTGCAGCTCTGGTAAAAAGGCCGCAAATTTAGCAAGGCGCTCGCTCCATTTTAAATCTTTAATTAGTACATACGACTCATAAGCAGAGCGGTAGCCAAAGAGTTGATCTTCGTAAGTTTCAATTGGGCCAATAACCACATCAACAGGGTTGTTTTTCATGTCCATCCAAGCAAAGTCAGAACCCTGAAAATCATCTTTTTGAAGTGCATCAGCACGTAGGTTTAAGTAATTGGCAAATTCTTTATCATCGGCAAGCTTACTGGCTTCACGTAATAAGTCAGCTGCTTTAGCTAACTCTTGCGCGTATTCTTTTGAATAAGGCACACTGTAAAGATTACCTTGCTCATCACGTTTGATTAATGAGTAAAGGCCTTTTTTATCATCTACGTCGGCATTATTTAGTTCTTCTTTTGTTATGTCGGCTGGGTAGAATTGCGCGCCAAGGGCTTTTTCTTTGTAACCTGATAAAAACGGTTCATCACCATTTAAACGATCCCATGGGCCGTAGTTAATATCAGCAAATTTACGTACTTTTTCATCACTCAGCTTTGCTAAAAAAGCGTCTTTATTATCGCCAAAAGCCTGCTTCCAAAAAAGCTCGTCCATAATTTTAGAAGCATCGATAAGCTTAGCTACCATGGCTTTTTGATTCTCACTTAAATGAGATAGGTCGGCTTCTAGGCTAAAGTCGGTGTAAATATCTAAACGTTGATTATCAATGTTAACTAATTCTGGGCCAGCTTGTGCGGCACTTTTTTGAGCAAGTTCTACACCTGTGGCTTCGGTCGAAGAAGGGGCTTGCTCTGAGCATGCACTAAGAAAAACGACGCCAGAGAGTAAAATTGCTTGGCTAATTTTGTTTAAGATCATTTGAATGCCTGTTAAAAAGTAAGTTTAATTATTTGTATGGGCGAACTCTGAACGCTAGCGCATACAAACGTTTCCTTATAGTGACTGCATTAAAACAAAACTAAATAGTAAATAGCAAGTGTTTGGCGTTGTGTAGCATCTTAGGGCGATGAAGGCACATTAATAACAATTAATTTATATAATTTTCTTAACTTTATCGGTAAGTTAGATAATACTCATTGTATTACCCATTGTATTACTCATTGTATTACTCATTTTATCCGAGGTTAGCAGTTGCATTGCGGCCCAGAAACAAAAGGATGACAGTTCTATGTCTACAGAAAATGCACTATTAACGATTTTGGTTGATAGAATCAACAACGATACTTTGGTTTTACCTACCTTACCTGAAGTCGCCATTAAAGTGCGTCAAGCGGCTGACAACCCAGATGTAAACCTAATGCAAATGTCAGAGGTCATTAGCCAAGACCCAGCTCTTTCAGCGCGCATGATTAAAGTTGCCAACAGCGCAATTATGGGTCGTACAGTTAAGGTATCTAACTTACAGCAAGCCGTTACTCGCATTGGCTTACGCCAAATTAAAAATATAGCAACCGCAATGGCAATGGAGCAGCTGTTTGTTTCTAATAATGAGCTAATAAAAGGCTACATGAGTAAAGCGTGGCAAAAAACGCTAAATGTGGCGGGGCACTCAATAACGCTTATGGCGTTTTATTTACAAAATAATAAACGCACATCGTTAAATAGTGACTCTATAACGCTGGCGTCGTTGGTATATAACATTGGTGTACTGCCTATTTTAACCGAAGCTGAGCGCCACCCAGAGGTGTTTGCTAACCCAAGCTTTTTAGCGCATGCAATTCAAAAACTCAGTGGTAAAATTGGTGGCTCAATTATGGGCGCGTGGGAGTTCCCACCTGAATTTGTAAATGTTGCTAGGCATTGGGCTGACCCTACATATCGCCCTGAAGAGATTGGTTATGTTGATTTTATTCGTATTGGCGCTATTTTAGAGGGAACATTACAGGTGTCTGATAAATCAGCGGCTTTACAAACCTACATAGATAAAGGTGTTATTCCATCTATGCAGCTATTTTCAAGTGACGAATACAACGACATGCTTGAAAACGTGAAAGACACATTTAGCTAATTAGCAGTTATAAAGGTAAAAGCAAAAAGCACGACTGAGTCGTGCTTTTTTGGTTTTAGTAGCGCTTATAATTTTAGCGTTTTATAAATCTTCTGCATCACCTAAACCGGCTGTCAGCTCTTCAAGCAGTAGCTTGATTTCTTCTGAGGCTAAAATAAAGTCAGCATCTAGTTTAACCGCCATATCTTCTTTTGGAATATCGGCGTTTTCTTCTTTTAACGTTTCTGAGTAGCTTAAACGCTTGATAGAACCATCGTTTTGCAGCATAAACTTCAGGCGTTCTTGCCAGTCAAGCGCAAGTTTAGTCACGCGTTTACCATTTTCTAGGTGCGATTTAACTTCATCACATGATAAATCATGGCCTTTTAGTTTAACCTGTGCGCCACTGTCATCGGCTTCTTCGAGTTCTGCATCAAACCCTATAGCAAAGTTTTCTGGCGTGCTGAAGTTAGTTAGCCAATCAGTTAAAAATACATCCAGGTCGTAGTTTGCAAACGCAGGAACTACCGGTAAAGTGCCCAGCGATTTACGCAGCAATGCAAGTAACTCTTCTGCTTTATTAAAACTGCCACTGTTTACTACAACCCACCCGTTTTCTTGATCAATAAAGGCAAACTGCAGGCTTGATTTTTTAAACGCTTGAGGTAATAAGGTCGTTAAAATGTTTTCTTTTAACTCGTCTTTTTCTTTCTTTTTAACCGGGCGGTTTTCTTCCGCTTCTATTTGATCTACTTTTTCGGCAACCATTTCATTAACAACAGATGCAGGTAGCACTTTTTCTTCACGTTTGGCACACACTAAAATGCTTTTTTGTGAAAAATGCGCCAGCGAGTCACCATGCTTACCAAATGCTTTTGTCCAACCAAATGTAGAGAGGTCTTGAGAGCCACACGGGCGAAATACATCTTGTTCTAACGCTTTTTCAAACTCTTCTTGAGTGTACGAAACATCTTGCTTAAAGCGATAACAAATCAGGTTACTAAACCACATAAGGTAACTTTTCCATCTTATAAATTTGCTCAATCATAGCAATAAAATGGGGTTCTCGAAATGGCTGATTTTAACCAAAGCCTTTATTGATTAAATAATGGCTTTGGCATATTTTTAGGAAACTCAATATGGTAATGCAGCCCTTTACCGGGTTCACTGTTAGCCTCTATTGAGCCGCTGAGCGTTTGCTTAACTAAGTTAAAGGTTATATGTGTGCCCAAGCCACTACCGCCTTGGTCGCGCTTTGTAGTAAAGAAGGGGTCGAACAATTTAGCTAACTGCTCTTTTGTTACACCGTTACCGTTATCTTTGTAGTCAATCACAAGGAGTGTGTCATTGGCACTAATATTTATATCAATATTGCCCTGTGCAATGTTATCAAACCCATGAATAATTGAATTCATAATTAAGTTGGTAAAAATTTGGCTAATCGCCCCAGCAGGTAAATTTAGAACTAAATCATCTGGACACTGCAAGTTGATGGTGTGCTTGGTTTTCTTAAGTTTAGGGTGAAGCGACAAAATCACTTCGTTTAAGTAATCTTTAAAGTTAATTGTTCTTACAGCTTCACTGGCTTGATCTACCGCTATTTGTTTAAAGCTGGCAATGAGCTCAGAGGCTCTATCAAGGTTGGTTGTAAGCAAGCTCGTGCTTTGCTTAGCTTCGTTTATAAATTCTTCTAATGCTTTGGGCGATAAAGTTTTTTCTTTATAAGCGCTTTCTAAGGTATTTAAACGCTCTTGCAAGAACGATATAGCGGTTACCCCGATACCAATAGGCGTATTTATGTCATGTGTAATGCCAGCAACAAGCCCGCCTAATGCGGCCATTTTTTCTGTTCCAACTAATCGCTCTTGAGCAAGGCTTAGCTCATCAAGATAGCGTTCGAGCTCTTTTTGTTTGGTTAATAACTCTTCTTCGGTGTGCCTACGTAAATCAACCTCTTCGGTTAGTACCAGCTTTTGTTTTTCTAGTTCGTACTTCTGTTGCTGTAAATCCATCATTGCTTGACTTAAATTTGACGTTTTACGAGCAACATCTTGCTCAAGTTGTATATTGTGTTGGTCGAGCTTTTCATTACTAACAATCAGTTCACGTTGAGTGTGTTCAAGCTCCTTTCTGTATTGGACTACTTTATCTATTAAGTTATTAAAAGACTGCTCCATAACGTTTAGTTCGTTATGCTCTTCGGTTTCAATTTCTATGTGTTGACCTTCTAAGTCATCAAGCTCAAGGTTTTCTATTTGATCGGTTAATTCGTTTAACGGGTCGGTGAGCAGTTTTCTAAATGCCATTAAAAACAAGATGATCAAAAAGGTGGTTTTGATCATGGCGTTACCAATTAAAAAGTAAATAGATACCATGATTCGGCTAAACACCACGTCGCGGCTCGAAAATAAGGTTACATCACCCACTTGCGTAGCACGTCCGGAGAACTCAAAAATGAGTGGGAATGTATAACCAAATAGACCTGACTTAGTGTCCTCTATAATAACTTCTTCCTGAACAAGTTGTTGATTATAAAGTTTATGTATATCTAGAGAGCGTCCCAGTTGCGAAATAATTTCGCCGCTGTCGTCGCGTACAATAATGCCCTCCACCATAGGGATGGCAAGTAAGCCTTCTGCGGTTGTTATTGTTTGCTTTGTATTTAGTTCCCAAATTGCGCGCGTTAAGCTTCTACTGAAGGTTTTTTGTAGTGTACTGAGTTCATCACGAATGTAGTCTTTAGTATTTACAAATTCAGCAAGCACTTGTCCACATGTCACCACGAAGGTGAGTAAAAAATAAACTGATAAAACATTAGTTAACAATTTCTTAGAAAGGCTTTTTTGTAACATATGGGATTTACTCATCCGGTATAATTATATCTAAGTTGCAATTTCTACCCTAAAAGTTAGTCAATAAAACCTTAAAAATAAATAAAAAAACTTATATTTTAAAGAGACTGACTCTTGAGAGTCGTTTTGTTTTAATAATAGTGCACTAATTTGACTTAAAGTAATCCAAATGCCCACTTATGTTACATAAGTATCGATTGGGTGGGGAATTATTAATAATAGTTAAAGTTTTATTGTAAGGTTACCGTATCACACTATACGAACAAGCAAAGTGTTAGAGTTTTAGGAACGTGTTAGAATAGAAAAAAACCAACGGATGGCTCGTTTTTATAATTTTTAGAAGGTTATTTTAGTAGTAAACATGATGAAATTTTCTATATTAGTGTGTGATGATTCCACTGTTGCACGTAAACAAGTTGTGCGTTGTTTAAATGAGTGCGTGAATGCCGACATACAACAAGCCGCAAACGGGGCCGATGCGCTTGAGCTTTTACGCTTGCAGCAATTTGATCTTCTGTGTTTAGACTTAACCATGCCAGAAGTTGACGGTGTACAGGTGCTAGAGCGTATTAAGGCAGAAAAAATAGAGTGCTTTGTATTGGTGATCTCCGCTGATATTCAACAACAAATGAAGCAGAAGGTGGCGCAGTTAGGTGCTATCGACTTTATAAATAAACCTATTAACAAATCAGCTTTAAGCGAAGTTTTGCATAAATTTGGCATTCATTAGGTTTTTTCATGTTAAAAAAGGCTGTTTTATCTTTTAATTTGGGGTTGACAGCATAGCCTTTGTTAAGGCAGTCTTAGCGTTATGAAAACAATTAATCGCGTACTGACCATTATTATTACAACCACCATTCTTACTGGATAGTGGCATAGGTCGGTGCAACAAATTTAAAGGCCTGTGTTCACTAAGAACACAGGCCTTTTTTCGTTTTATGGGATGAGGAACATAAATAATGCGCGTTTTAAAATTTGGAGGCTCTTCGCTTGCTGACTTTGCCTGTTTGCAGCAAGTAGCTCAACTTGTCAAGGCACAGTTAAAAGATGAAATGTTACTGGTGCTTTCTGCACCCGGTGGTATGACTGACTCATTAGTTGCGCTGGCAAGTGCCGCAGAGCAAGGTCAGGACTTTTCACAGCAATGGCAAGCTTTACTAAGCCGATGCGAAACATTAAAAGCAGAAGTAGAAAAAAGCAGTGGCGAAGTCGCAAACTGGCCAGATTTTCATGAGCTTAAAAATAAGCTAGATGGTGTGGCGCTTATTAAATGCTGCCCAGATCAAATTCGTGCTTTTGTAATTAGTTTTGGTGAGCGAGTAAGTGTATCGCTTATGCAAAGTTTATTAAGCTCGCACAATGCACAATACCTAGAAGCAACACGCTGTGTTGCCTCTACAGGGGGTTACATTGATGCTGAAGCCGACTTAGTAACGAGTAAAGCACGTTTTCAAGCAGTACTTAAAGAAAACCCAGCCACTATTTATATTATGCCAGGATTTACTGCCAGCAATGAGCAAGGTGAACTCACTACGCTTGGTCGTAACGGCTCTGACTACTCAGCGGCAATTGCTGCTGCATGTTTAGATGCTGAGGTATGTCAAATTTGGACAGATGTTGATGGGGTGTACAGCGCCGATCCGCGTTACATCAAAAAAGCGACTAAAGTTGACTTTTTATCTTATAAAGAAGCAATGGAACTTTCTTATTTTGGCGCTAAAGTACTTCATCCTAAAACCATTTTACCGTGCGCCAAAGCGGGTGTACCGTGCGAAATTAAAAATACCCATAACCCAGATGCTCAAGGCTCATTAATTGGTAACGATTATTCATCGGATGAACCTGTAAAAGCGCTTTCTAGCTTGCAAGACCTAGCAATGCTTACCGTGTCAGGCCCTGGCATGAAAGGTAAGGTGGGTATGGCCTCTAAAGTATTTAATGCTCTTGCGCACGATAACGTATCGATTGTGTTAATTACGCAATCATCGTGCGAGTTTAGTATTAGCTTTTGTGTGCACGAAAGCGATTTAGCGCTAGCGCTAGAGGCCTTGCAAAGTGCATTTGAGCTTGAATTACAAGCAGGCTTAATTGAGCCGGTAAACGTACAACGTAACCTTGCCATTGTTACTTTAGTGGGCGATAACATGCGTGCACACAAAGGTTTAGCTGCGCAGTTTTTTGCTTCTCTTGCACAGGCCCAAGTAAACATTGTAGCCATTGCGCAGGATTCTACAGAAAGTGCTATTTCGGCGGTTATTGACGGTGAGCTGTGTAACGATGCAGTAAAAATATGCCACGAAAACTTTTTTACTCACGTCCCTTCAATTGACGTATTTTTACTTGGCTGTGGCTTAGTAGGCCAAGAGCTTATTTCTCAGTTAGAACGCCAACAAGCGTGGCTTGAAAAACGAAATATTAAATTAAACCTATATGGCGTTGCTAATTCTCGTCAATTGCATTTAGACAGCGAAGGTATTGCATTTGATGACTGGCAGCAAAAGCTAGCAGCATCAGAGCAAGCGTTTGACTTAAATTTAGTTGAGCAGTTTGTAAAACAAAATCACTTAGTAAACCCAGTGCTTGTAGATTGTACGTCTTCTGATGCGCTAGCCGCTCAGTATGTGGATTTTTTAAATGCGGGCTTCCATGTGGTGGCCGCTAATAAAAAAGCAACAACCAGCTCGTACGATTATTACCAAAACTTAATTGCAGCAACACAAAAAAATAACCGCAAATTTTTATACGAAACAAACGTAGGTGCAGGCTTACCGGTAATCGATAACTTACAGTCGTTATTTGGTGCAGGTGATGAGTTACTCGAGTTTAGCGGTATTTTATCAGGCTCACTGTCGTACATGTTTGGTGCACTAGAAGATGGTTTATCACTTTCTGAGGCAACAATTAAAGCAAAAGAAAGCGGTTTTACAGAGCCAGACCCACGCGATGATTTATCGGGTACTGATGTAGCACGTAAATTACTGATTATTGCTCGCGAAGCCGGCATGAAATTAGAGCTTAGCGATATAGAAGTGGAGTCGGTATTGCCACAAGGTTTTGCACAAGACGACAGCGTAGATGAATTTATGGCTAAACTACCAAGTTTAGACGCTGAGTTTAACGACCGTATTCAAAGTGCCGCAGCAGAGGGTAAAGTACTTCGTTATGTAGGTACAATTAAAGAAGGCCACTGTAAAGTAGGTATTGAAGCGGTCGATTCATCGCATGCATTAAATGTTATTCGTGATGGTGAAAACGCGTTAGCTATTTTAAGTCAGTATTATCAACCACGCCCGTTTGTAATACGTGGTTACGGCGCAGGCTCTGCAGTAACCGCTGCCGGTGTATTTGCCGACGTATTAAAAACGTTATCGCGCTAGGAGTTAAAAATGATAGAAGTATATGCTCCGGCGTCTATAGGTAATTTTGCAGTCGGCTTTGACGCACTAGGCGCAGCGCTTGCGCCTATTGATGGTAGTTTATTAGGTGATGTAGCCGTAGTAAGCGCCGCTCAAAGTGATGAGTTTGTTTGCTCAGGCGAATACGCGCATAAGTTACCAAGCGATGCGAGCGAAAACCTAGCATATCAGTGTTTAGTGCATTTTAGAGCGCACGTGGCGCCAGATATGCCAAGTGTAAAATTAGAACTTAAAAAGAACTTACCAATTGGCTCAGGGCTAGGTTCGAGTGCGTGCTCGGTGGTCGCAACCTTTGCTGCGCTTGATAAGTTTGCTCAAACCAATTTAAGCCAAGTTGAGCTGATTGAGTTAATGGCTGATTTTGAAGCGATAGTCAGTGGTGGGCGTCATTACGACAACATCACCCCGTGTTATTTAGGGGGCTTACAGCTTACAGGCGATTTAATTCCTGATAAGTCAATTGCTTTACCAGTTGATGAAAACTGGTACTACGTAGCGGCGTTCCCTGGTTTTTCGCTTAATACCGCAAAGGCTCGCTCGGTATTACCAAAAGAGTTAAGTATGCATGCGGGGGTTGAGTTTGCTCAGCGTTTATCTGCATTTAGCAGCTTGTTATTAACGCAGCGTTTTGATGATGCACTAAGCATTATGCAAGACGATATTGCAGAGCCGTACCGAGCGCCTTTAATTGCCGGCTTCAGTGAGGCAAAAGCGAACCTTCCAGCATTAGGCGCTGAAGTTGTCAGTATTTCAGGTGCCGGCCCTACGTTATTTACAGTGTGTAAAACATTAGAAGCGGCTGAAAAATGTGCGCAGTGGTTAGCGCAAAACTATATAAATGAGCAGGGCTTTTGCCACATTTGTAAATTAGATAACGACGGCACGCGTCAATTAACAGTTTTATAGGATAGGCATTTATGCAATTACATAATTTAAAAGAAAATTCTCAAAAAGTGTCGTTTGTTGAAGCGGTAAAAACAGGGCTTGGGCGCAATCAGGGGGTATTTTTCCCTGAAAGCTTAGCGCCACTCGCCGATGTAGATGCGTTATTAGATATGGATTTTGTTACCCGCAGTAGCAAAATTTTATCGCACCTTATTAGCGGTGAACTGCCCGCTGATACTGTTGCTCAAATGGTTAAAAATGCGTTTAATTTTCCTGTAAAATTGGTAGAGGTTGAAGACAATAACTATTGTTTAGAGCTTTTTCACGGTCCTACGCTTGCGTTTAAAGACTTTGGTGGACGCTTTATGGCTGAGTGTTTAGCACAGTTTAACAAAGGCGAAAAAGTCACGATTTTAACGGCAACCTCTGGCGATACTGGCGCTGCTGTAGCGCATGCGTTTTACAACAAGCCAAATATAGATGTTGTTATTCTATATCCTAAAGGCAAAATTTCGCTTGCTCAGCAAAAGCTATTTACTACGCTTGGTAACAACATTCATTGTTACGCAGTTGATGGCAGTTTTGATGATTGCCAAGAGCTGGTTAAAAAGTCATTTTTAGATGACGAAGTTAAATCTACACTTGGTCTTAATTCAGCTAACTCAATCAACATTAGCCGCCTAGTGGCACAAGTATGTTATTACTTTGAAGCCATTGCTCAGCTACCAAAAGAAAAGCGTGCTACCGCGCATATTTCGGTCCCTAGTGGTAACTTTGGTAATGTATGTGCCGCCATGATTGGTGCTGTAATCGGTTTGCCGGTGGGTAAACTAAGCGCAACGACGAACCAAAACGATACCGTGCCACGTTACATGCTTGATAAAAATTGGTCGCCAAATGCCACACTTGAGTCGCTTTCAAATGCGATGGATGTGAGCAAGCCAAATAACTGGCCACGTGTGCAAACAATGTTAGATAATAACTGGTTTAGCTACGATAATTTTTACTCAACCAGCGTGAGCGAAGAAAATACGCAAGCAGTGATGAAAAATATTCAACAAACTGGTTATGTTGCAGAGCCCCATACCGCTATTGCATACCAAGGTCTTGTAGAGAATAAAGCACCCGGCGCAGCAGGTATCTTTTTAGCAACTGCTCACCCCGCCAAGTTTAAAGAAAGCGTAGAAGAGATTCTAAATATTGAACTTGATATGCCAAAACCACTTAGCGACGCACTTGCAAAACCTTGTTTAGCAAAGGACATTAACGCTGATTACGACGCGTTACGTACTGAAATACTCACTAAGTTGGGCTAACTAACTTAGTGTTAAAAAAGCGGCTTTGGCCGCTTTTCTTGTGTTTTAAATACAGTCTATAAAACTACTGTCATTAACTAATTAAATGTAAAAATTAAAAGTCATTTAAATTATTAATGAATTTATAAAAAAATATCATCTTAAAAATGCTGTGAAATAGATTCAATCCCTGTTTAAATATCCTCAACTTAAGAGCGTAGGCAAAGCGTTGTTTAAAGCGTACAATAAAGCCTCTAAAAAACACCATACACGTTGCCCTAGGAGACCCCAATGTTAGAACGTAGCATGAATATTTCGGATTTTGATCCAGAGTTATTTGACGCGATAAACAAAGAAACTGCTCGCCAAGAAGAGCACATTGAATTAATTGCATCAGAGAACTACTGTAGCCCACGCGTACTAGAAGCGCAGGGTTCACAGCTTACAAACAAATACGCAGAAGGTTACCCGGGCAAACGTTACTATGGCGGTTGTGAGCACGTAGACGTTGTTGAGCAACTTGCAATCGATCGTGCGAACGAGTTATTTGGTTCTGACTATGCGAACGTTCAGCCTCATGCAGGCTCTCAAGCTAATGCCGCTGTTTTTTTAGCGTTATTAGAAGCCGGTGACACTGTACTTGGTATGAGCTTAGCTCATGGTGGTCACTTAACGCATGGTTCACACGTAAGTTTCTCTGGTAAGCTATATAATGCTATCCAATATGGGCTAGATGAAGTAACCGGCGAAATTGATTACGTACAGGTAGAAGCGCTAGCACTAGAGCATAAACCAAAAATGATTATTGGTGGTTTTTCTGCATACTCAGGTATTGTTGATTGGGCTAAATTCCGTGAAATTGCTGATAAAGTAGGTGCTTACTTATTTGTTGATATGGCTCACGTTGCAGGTTTAATTGCCGCGGGTGTTTACCCAAGCCCAGTACCTCATGCGCATGTTGTAACAACAACAACCCACAAAACATTAGCAGGCCCTCGTGGTGGCTTAATTATTTCTGCATGTGGTGACGAAGCAATTTACAAAAAGCTTAACAGCGCTGTATTCCCTGGCGGTCAAGGTGGACCTTTGTGTCACATTATTGCTGCAAAAGCAGTGGCATTTAAAGAAGCACTACAACCAGAGTTTAAAACATACCAAGCACAAGTTGTTAAAAATGCACAAGCTATGGTTGCTGTTATGCAAGAGCGCGGCTACAAAATCGTTTCAGATAAAACAGAAAACCACTTATTCTTACTTGATTTAATCGATAAAGATATCACAGGTAAAGATGCAGACGCAGCGCTTGGTAATGCAAACATTACCGTGAACAAAAACTCTGTACCAAACGATCCTCGCTCACCGTTTGTTACTTCTGGTTTACGTATTGGTTCACCTGCAATTACCCGTCGTGGCTTTAAAGAAGCTGAGTCTAAAGAGCTTGCTGGCTGGATTTGTGACGTGTTAGACAACATCAACGATGAGTCAGTACAAGCGCAAGTTAAAGAAAAAGTTAAAGCAATTTGTGCAAAACTACCTGTATACGCTTAATTGCATAAGCAGCAGTAATTTAGATCACAACCACTTAGTTTTTTGCTAAGATAAAAGGCCGCTAAATAGCGGCCTTTTTTGTTTAAAACGGAAGTACCTAGTTATGCATTGCCCATTTTGTACCGCAAAAGATACTAAAGTTATTGATTCTCGCCTTGTTGGCGGAGGCCACCAAGTTCGCCGTCGTCGTGAATGTAACGAGTGTCACGAGCGATTTACTACCTTTGAAGGCGCCGAGTTAGTTATGCCTCGTGTGATTAAACAAGACGGTAGCCGAGAACCATTTAACGAAGACAAGCTACTAAATGGCCTTAATCGCGCCCTAGAAAAACGCCCTGTAAGTACTGAGCAAGTAGATGAAGTGGTTAATATTATCAAATCGCAGTTGCGTGCTACCGGTGAGCGAGAAATATCGAGCCACTTGGTGGGGGAGTGCATAATGGAGGCGCTTAAAAAGCTTGATAAAGTCGCCTACGTGCGGTTTGCCTCTGTGTATCGCTCGTTTGAAGATATACGCGAATTTGGTGAAGAAATTGCCCGTTTAGGGGAGTAGTAATGCAAAGCCAAATACCGTTTACCGAACAAGATGAAATGTATATGGCGCGGGCCATCGAACTTGCGAAAAAAGGGCGATTTACAACTACCCCGAACCCCAATGTAGGGTGTGTTTTAGTTAAAGATAACCACATAATTGGTGAGGGGTTTCATCAATTAGCGGGGCAGGGACATGCTGAGGTTAATGCGCTTGCTGTAGCAGGTGAAAATGCAAAAGGCGCAATAGCTTATGTCACGCTTGAACCGTGTAGTCACTTCGGGCGGACTCCTCCTTGCGCAGA
The DNA here is from genome assembly GCF_005887365.1 of Pseudoalteromonas sp. S3785. Lineage (NCBI taxonomy): Bacteria > Pseudomonadati > Pseudomonadota > Gammaproteobacteria > Alteromonadales > Pseudoalteromonadaceae > Pseudoalteromonas > Pseudoalteromonas sp. S3785. The sequence goes on from NZ_PNCT01000004.1 coordinate 49,560, forward strand.
AGCTTTAAAATCGGCAGGTGTAGTAAAGGTGATTGCTGCGATGGTCGATACTAACCCGCAAGTAGCAGGCAAGGGGCTTAAAATACTTAGCGATGCTGGTATTGAGGTTGCTTTTGGGCTGTTAGAGAAGCAAGCACGCGCACTTAATTTGGGGTTTTTTAAGCGTATGGAGCAGGGGCTGCCGTACGTAACGTGTAAAATGGCCGCTAGTATTGATGGTAAAACTGCGCTTAAAAATGGACAAAGTAAGTGGATTACTGGCTCAGCTGCGCGACAAGATGTTCAGTTACACCGAGCACAAAGTTGCGCTATTTTAACCGGCGCCGATACGGTTATTACGGATGATGCTAAACTTAATGTAAGGTTAAACGAACTCCCAGAGGCTTTACCTACCGAATTACCTCTTCGCCAACCTGTGCGTGTTATCATTGACTCGCAAAATAGGCTTACACCAGAGTTGGCATTATTCAATACTCAAAGTGATATAATAATATTTACTACCAAGGTTGATAAATCAGCGCAATGGCCACATTTTGTAAGGCATATAGAAGTGCCACAGCACAATAACAAAGTTAATTTAACGTCTGTTTTAGCGCACCTTGCTAAATTGCAATTTAATCATGTTTATTTAGAAGCGGGTGCTACACTTGCCGGTAAAATGACAGAGCTTAATTTAATAGACGAATATATATTTTATCTAGCGCCAAAATTAATGGGGGGCGATGCAAAAAGCTTAGTTAATTTTGCACCGCTGACAGATATGCAAAATACCGTTAATTTGACGTTTACAGAGTGTGTAAAAATAGGCGATGACTTACGTATAACCGCTATAAAACACATTCCAACCACTTAATTTAAAGAGTAGGGCTATGTTTACTGGAATAATTGAAGCCACAGGCAAAATTGCGCTATTACAAAAAAAACAAGGCGATTTAGCCATTCGCATTCAAAGCGCTAACCTTGATATGAGCGATGTAAAGCTAGGTGATAGCATTGCCACTAACGGTGTATGCTTAACCGTAGTCGATAAGCACATTGATGGCTTTAGTGCCGACTTATCAAATGAAACTATCAGCCTCACTGGGTTTGCAAATTATAATATTGGCCAAACAGTTAATCTAGAAAAAGCCATGCAGCCGGTTTCGCGTTTAGGGGGGCACTTGGTCTCTGGTCATGTTGATGGCATTGCCACCATTACCGCTATTACGAGTAATGCGCGCGCAACAGAGTACTGGTTAAGCACAGATGAAAACTTAATGAAGTACATACCTTATAAAGGGTCTGTATGTATAGATGGTATAAGCCTGACAGTAAACGCTGTCCAAGGTAATGAATTTAAATTAACCATAGTGCCGCACACAAGCGAGCAAACTACCATTGCTGATTTTAAAGTGGGCACACGCGTTAATTTAGAAGTTGACCAAATTGCACGTTATTTAGAGCGCCTTATTAAAGGGGCTGAGCAGCCAACGGGCTCAGACATTTCAATGAGCTTACTAGCTAAAGCTGGTTTTGTTAAATAACGACACTGATAACTTACACGAGCAAATTTATGAACTTACACAGCGCACAAGAAATCATCGATGACATTAAAGCCGGTAAAATGGTTATTTTAATGGATGACGAAGACAGAGAAAACGAAGGCGATTTAATCATTGCTGCGGAGCATATTAGCGCCGAAGCCATTAATTTTATGGCCACTCATGGCCGTGGCTTAATTTGTTTAACCATGACACAAGAGCGCTGCCAACAGCTTGATTTACCATTAATGGTAAAAAATAATGGTGCTGCGTTTTCTACTAATTTTACTATGTCGATTGAAGCAGCCAAAGGCGTAACAACCGGTATATCGGCAGCTGATAGAGCGCGTACAGTTCAAGCGGCAATAGCAAAAGGCGCTGTACCTAGCGATATAGTACAACCAGGACATATTTTTCCTATTATGGCGCAACCTGGTGGTGTTTTAACGCGCGCAGGCCATACCGAAGCCGGTTGTGATTTAGCACGGTTAGCGGGCCTTGAAGCCTCATCGGTTATTGTCGAAATTCTCAATGCCGATGGCACTATGGCACGTCGCCCTGATTTAGAAGTCTTTGCTAAAGAGCATGGTATTAAAATTGGCACGATTGCAGATTTAATTGAGTACCGAAACCTTAACGAAACCACCATAGAGCAAGTGGCGAAGTGTAAGTTGCCCACCGAGCACGGCGAGTTTGATTTAGTAACTTACAAAGACACCATTGACGGCCAACTGCATTACGTATTGTTAAAAGGCGAAATTAAAGAAAACGAGCCAACTCTTGTGCGTGTACACTTACAAAGTACCTTTAACGATATTTTACTCTCGGACAGAAGTGCGGATCGTAGTTGGGGGCTTTCAGATGCAATGGCGCACATTGCACAAAACAATGGTGCATTGGTTATTTTAGGCAAGCAAGAAAGCACCGAAGAGTTAGAGGCCACGGTAAAAGCATTTGCTGCTGCCGACGCTGGTGAGAATGTTACGCCGCGTAAATTTAAAGGCACATCACGTACTGTTGGTGTGGGCTCGCAAATACTGGCTGATTTAGGTATTAAGCAAATGCGCTTAATGAGCCGTCCTAAAAAGTACCATGCACTTTCGGGCTTTCATTTAGAAGTGGTTGATTACGTTGAGCCACAATAAGGGCTGTGCTTTTAACTAGTCTATTTTTTTATTTTTATGGTATGATGCGCAGCAATTTTTGCGCAATCGCAACCGCTTGAACATATTTTTAGGGTTATCAAATGAAAATTATTGAAGGTAATAAGTACGCTCCAGGCAAAAAATTCGCTATTGTTATTTCTCGTTTTAACGATTTTATTGGTAGCAGCCTACTTGAAGGTGCTGTTGATGAACTAAAGCGTACTGGTGGCGTAGCCGATGATGACATTACCGTTGTGTATGTACCCGGTGCAGTAGAGTTACCTTTAGCGGCAAAACGCATTGCGGCAAAAAAAGAGTATGATGCAATCATCGCATTAGGCGTAGTGATCAGAGGCGGTACACCACACTTTGACCTCGTTGCTGGCGAATCTAACAAAGGCCTTGCGAATGTATCGCTTGAGTATGATATCCCGGTTGCATTTGGCGTATTAACCACAGAAAGCATTGAACAAGCAATTGAACGCGCTGGTACCAAAATGGGTAACAAAGGCGGCGAAGCGGCATTAGGCGCGCTTGAAATGGTTAATGTGTTAGATAAAATTTAAGTTTAAGGAATTTTTGTGAAACCAGCAGCAAGACGTAAAGCACGTATCTTAGCACTTCAAGCCGTTTATTCTTGGCAATTAAGTGGCAATTTAATTGCCGATATCGAGCAACAAATGTTGATCGAAAACGACGTGACTAAAATTGATGTTGAATACTTTAAAGATTTAGCGCGTGGCGTTGCCGTTAATTATAAGCAACTAGATGAAGCTGTCTCTCCGCATTTAACACGTCCATTTGATGATTTAGATATGGTAGAGCGTGCAATTTTACGTTTAAGCGCGTATGAGCTTAAATTCCGCGAAGATGTGCCATACAAAGTAGCAATCAATGAAGGCATTGAGCTTGCTAAAATATTTGGCGCTGAAGACAGCCATAAATTTGTAAACGGTGTACTTGATAAAGCTGTTAAGCATTTACGCAAGTAATACTAACTTTGCTAAAGCGCTCTACTTAAGAGCTTAGCTTTAACAGTTAGTACACGTTAAAAAGGAGAGCCGGCATAGGTCGGCTTTTTTGTGTATGAAGGAATTTGAATTAATAAACCGCTACTTTAAAGGTCGTGGTATAACTCGTCGTGATGTAAGCCTAGGAATAGGGGACGACTGTGCATTAGTTACCGTTCCGCAAAACTGCCAACTGGCAGTAACAACTGATACGCTTGTATCGGGTGTTCATTTTTTTGATGACATTTCTCCCCGAGCATTAGGACACCGAGCACTGGCCGTAAATCTAAGTGATTTAGCAGCCATGGGAGCAGAGCCTACTTGGGTGTCGGTGGCATTAACCCTACCAAATATTAACCAGCAGTGGATTGAAGAATTTACTGAGGGAATGCACGAAATTGCTGAGTACTTTAATGTACAAATAATTGGTGGCGATACTACACAGGGCCCTTTAACCGTTACTATATGCGCTAAAGGCACAGTGCCAGAGGGCAAAGCTTTACGCCGTGCAGGTGCTAAAGTGGGCGACTGGGTATGTGTAACCGGCACACTAGGTGATGCAGGTTTGGCTATTGAATCTCGCAAGCGTGGCCTTAGTATTGAGCCTGAGCACTTAAAGTACATAAATAGCCGCTTTGATTACCCAACGCCGCGTGTTGCTGCAGGGCAAGTATTACGAGGCCTTGCTTCATCAGCCATTGATGTGTCTGATGGCCTTATAGCGGATTTAACCCACATACTTGATATGTCACAAGTCAGTGCCAGTATAAATATCGAAAACATCCCAACCTCAGACGCTATGCGTTCAAGCCTGAGCTTTGAGGCGCAATTGCCGTATACTTTAGGCTATGGCGATGACTACGAATTACTTTTTACTGTCTCTGAAGATAATAAAAGCATGTTGGAGCTTAAATTACGCCAATATGGCGTAGAAGCAACGTGCATAGGGCAAATAAAAAGTGGCGAAGGGCACATTGAGCTTTTGCACCACGGTGAAAAATTTAATTTTGAGCAACAGGGCTTTGAGCACTTTGCCAAGGAGCAGGTTTGACTAGCAAAAAACAGTTTAATTTAAAGCGCCCACACCAGTTATTTGGCCTAGGGTTTGGCACTGGCCTTGCGCCTGTTGCGCCAGGCACCTTTGGTACATTTGCTGCTTTGCCATTTATTTTTATGACCATGTATTTTCCGCTTTGGCTACAAATCGTGTTTGCTGTGGTTATTAGTATTTTTGGTATTTGGGCGTGTGGCAAAACCGCCGATGATTTAGGTGTGCACGACCACCCAGCCATAGTGTGGGATGAAGTTGCAGGTTATTACATTACGATGATCGGCGCAGCGCTTAGTTGGCAAACCTTGCTTGTAGGCTTTTTATTATTTAGATTTTTTGATATTGCCAAACCAGGCCCGATTAAAACGCTCGATAAGCGAATGGACGGTGGTGTGGGTATAATGGCTGATGATGTACTTGCCGGTATTTTTTCACTTATTTGTTTGCAAGCGTTAATAAAAGCAGGTTTACTACCCTTTTAATTTTTGTGTTTTATTTGTTTAATTAGGTGGCAGCAAAATGATGCGATTTTTACTGGTATGTGTACTTATGTTGTGTGCCATGCCAAGTTGGGCTTCTATTACTGATTACGTTGTTAAGCAATGGAATATTAAAGATGGTTTGCCCTCGCAATCGCTTAAAAGTGTTGTGCAAGATCAGCAAGGCTATATGTGGGTCGGAACGCAATTTGGTCTTAGCCGTTTTGACGGCACAACTTTTACTAATTACAACACACAAAATAGTCCTTTTTTACCAAGTAATGGTATTAATAAATTGCTCATAGATAGTAATGGCTATTTATGGGTAGGCACTAAAAGTGGCTTGGTGGTTATAAACCCGCAAACGCTTGCCGCACAAGAATTTAATATTAAAGGCCCAGTTAGAGACATATTAGAAGATGCCAAAGGCAGCATTTGGATTGCAGCTAATGGGCTTTATTATGTAGACCGCAACCAAGTCGATTTACGTGATAAAGCGAACGAACTCGTTCCTATTGTTAATGCCACCGTGATCACCCAAATAGTGGGGTCGGTTAGTCAAATGGCGCTTTCTCCAGAGGGGATTTGGCTGGTTAACGACCGTCATTTACTACGCTTAACTAAAAGCGCCTCTGATTTTTCAAAACTCAGGTTGGAGTTAACAGCCAAGGTATCATTGCCAGAGCGGTTAGCACAAACCATTGTTCATGATCTGTCTTTTTTAAATGGTAACTTATACTTAGCCTCTGAACTGGGTGCCTACTTTTTAGATTTAGACGATGAGCTAAGACCTTTCCCGCTGCCGAATGCGAATAACTCAGCTGTGTATAAATTTATGAGCGACACCAATGGTGGCTTATGGGTTTCTACGTATGGACGACTGCTTTTTAGAGCTAAGTCGGGTGAGTGGCAATGGGTTGAGCCAAGTCAGCTTGATCAAAGTATTTGGTTTGCCGATATTTACCGCGATAGCCAAAATAATATTTGGCTTGCAAGTTTTAGCGAAGGCTTATGGCTTGCACACGAAGGGCGTATAGAACGCCACTCTGCTTTATCGCAAATGACTGAGGCCGTTATGGCAATCAGCCAAGCGCCCGATGGTAATTTATGGGTGGCAAATAAAAGTGGTATTGGGTATTTCGATTTAAATAAAAACTTTGTCAATAAAATACCCAGCGCGCAATTTGGGCGTGCAACCGTACACGATTTACAGTTTGATGGCTCACGTTTATATATCGCAACCGGACGAGGGCTGTTTTTTTACGAGCAAGATAAACTATACAGTTTTCCGGGCAGAGCCCTGCGCGACAACCCTGTATTTGCTATTAGTCCATCAAGCAAAGGGGGCTTTTGGATAGGTACAGGGCGTGGCTTGTATAGGCTGAGTTATGGCGGGTTAACACCCTTTGCATACAATGCCTTTTTAGGCAGTAAATTTATAACTTATGTGCTTGATAAAGCAAACTTTGGTGTAATAGGTACCAGTAAAGGCGCGTATTACTTTACCGACCGTGGCATTGAAAAAATAGGTGACCAAACCTCGCTCGAAAGTGCATACATCACCAGCGTATTACACATAGATGGGGTAGGTATTTTAATAGGCTCGCTTAACGACGGCCTATTTTACAGAAGTTTACAAGGGTATTGGCGACAGTTAGATGCAGCCAACGGCTTACCCTATGGTTCTATTTTTAGCTTAGAGTATGACGAAAACTACAAGCGTGTATGGGTAAGTACCATGAAAGGTGTTTACCGTATGCCAGTAGCGCAATTTAAAGGTGATGTGTCGAGCCTAAAAGTGGAAGAGGTTATTTCTTCTTTTGACAGGCAACTTGATGGTAAAGCAAGCCAATGTTGTAACGGTTTAGGGCATGATGCTGTTGCCATGACAGATTATTCAATTTGGTACCCAAGCTTACAAGGCATTGTAGAAATACCTAAAAATACCGAGCTATTTGGCTTAAATGTATTAAAGCCTAAAGTAGAAACACTAACCACACCACTGCGTGCGTTAACTACCGCTGCATTAGGCGAAAAACCTCTGCTAGATACCGATGAGCGCGATATAACGTTAAAGTACACCGCCATCGATTATTATGCACCAAACAGTATTGAGTTCAGATATAAGTTAAGTGGTTTAGATAGCGATTGGCGCTATGCTAATGCACGCCGAGAGGCCATTTATACAAATTTACCTGCAGGGGCTTTTTTATTCGAACTTGAGGCAAAACGTCAAGGCGAAGATTGGGATAGAGCACAAACTGCCGAGTACGCATTTGTTGTACCGCAGCGTTTTGACGAGACTATTTACTTTAGGCTACTCATTGTTAGTGGCTTTATTTTACTATTTTACTTTATTTTTTGGGTATTTAGAGCGCAAGAGCGACGCAAGCAAGAAGTACTCGAAGCCCTGGTTACAGAGCGTACATTAGAGCTGCGCCAAGCCAATGACAAGCTGGGCCAAGTAAACTCACAACTTAAACTTGTTAGTCACTCAGATGAGCTTACAGGGCTTCGTAGCCGTCGCTTCTTATTTGATCAGCTTCCTAAAGATATTGAGCACTTTCAACGTAATGCGCAGTCTTTACAAGCGCAAGGCAAGTCACTTGTGCTGCTTATTATTAACTTTGATAATTTCAGCCGTATAAACGATGCATATGGACCAATCGCAGGGGATAGCTGCTTACAACAAATGGCAGCGTTACTTAATTCGCGTACCCAAGGCTCTGATTATGTAGCACGCTGGAGTGGGGATGAATTTTTATTATTACTGCGCGACTTTAAGTGCAACATGATTGACAGTTATGCCTCTGATTTATGCCAAGCAATTGCATTAAATTCGTTTCAACTACCGAACGGTAAAACCACCAATATAACAGCGTCATTAGGGTGGTCTTTTTACCCACTGCCACTTTTAGGTGGGCAAGTAATTAGTTGGGAAACGTCGATAAACTTAGCCGATATAGCGCTTCATCAGGTTAAAAAACGCGGTGGTGATGGTGTCGCTAATATTACGTTTGATAAACAGTTAGATGCGTTTGAGTTTGAGCAAAATTCGAATGTAGATCAGCAGCTGGGTATTTTACAAAGTAATGGCTTAGCAGATATTAAAGTGTGGATGCGATAAAGTTTAATCGATACCTTTTATATGCGTGTTGCTATTGATAGATAAACTAAACCTATGAAGTAATGAGAAAGCTAAGCTGTACAAGACTTAGCTAAAAAGAAAGGAGCTTAAAAGCTCCTTTCTTTTTGTTTAATTAAGCGATAAAAGATTTTATTGAATTTAAAATGCCTTGTTCGCCTAAGCCCATTTCATCGTGCATTTGCGCTTGTGTGCCGTGCTTAATAAATTCATCAGGAATACCTAAGTTAAGCACTTTTAGGCTGGCTTTTTGCGCTGCTAAATATTCATTAACAGCAGAGCCAGCGCCACCACTAATAGCGTTGTCTTCAAGTGTTACTATTACATCATGAGTTTGGCTAAGCTCATCTAATAAACGTGTATCAAGTGGCTTAATAAAGCGCATATTAACTAGCGTTGCACCTAGCTCATTTGCAGCAAGTTGGGCGTTTTCAAGCAAAGTACCAAAGGATAAAATAGCAATTTTAGCGCCGTGCTTAATGGTATGAGCTTTACCTAGTTCTAATAGTGTCATTTCGCTTTGAATATCGGCAGTACCGGCACTACCGCGTGGGTAGCGAACTGCTACAGGGCAATTAGCCTTATAACCGGTGTAAAGCATATGGCGGCACTCGTTAGTATCACTTGGGGCCATAATAACCATGTTGGGAATACAACGCATAAAGCTTAAGTCGTACGCACCTTGGTGTGTTTCGCCGTCGGCGCCCACAATACCTGCGCGGTCTATAGCAAAAAGCACAGGTAGTTTTTGCAGTGCAACATCGTGAATAAGTTGATCATACGCACGTTGTAAAAAGCTCGAGTAAATAGCTACAACGGGTTTTAACCCTTCACAAGCAAAACCGGCAGCCAATGTAACAGCGTGTTGCTCTGCTATAGCTACATCGAAATACTGCTCTGGATGTTCTTTTGAAAAACGCACCATACCTGAGCCTTCACGCATTGCCGGTGTAATAGCCATTAATTTTTTATCTTGCTCGGCCATATCACACAACCAATCACCAAACACCTTAGAGAAAGTGGCGGCGCCAGGTTTAGATTTAGGTAAGCTTGATGTATTAGGGTCGAACTTTGGTACACCGTGATAACCAATAGGATCAGCTTCTGCCGGTTTATAGCCTTTTCCTTTTTGCGTTTTTATATGTAAAAGCTGGGGCCCTTTCAAATTACGCATATTACGTAGTGTATCTACAAGCATATTTACATCGTGGCCATCAATGGGGCCAATGTAATTAAGACCTAGTTCTTCAAAAAAGGTACCTGGAATAACCATCCCTTTTAGGTGCTCTTCTACTTTACTGGCAAGCTCTTTGACAGGAGGCACGCCAGAGAGTAACTTTTTACTGCCTTCGCGAATATTTGTGTAAAAGCTGCCAGATAAAATACGCGCAAAGTGATTGGTTAACGCACCGACGTTTTCAGAAATCGACATTTCGTTATCATTTAAAATGATTAACATGTCAGATTTTACATCGCCTAAGTGGTTCATGGCTTCAAATGCCATTCCTGCTGTAATGGCGCCATCGCCTATAACGGCAACGGTTTTACGGCCTTTGCCTTCTTTTTGAGCTGCAATAGACATACCGAGCGCAGCTGAAATAGAGGTGCTTGAGTGCCCAACACTAAACGTATCGTATTGGCTTTCTTCACGAAAAGGGAAGGGGTGTAATCCATCTTTTTGACGAATTGTGTGCATTAAATCGCGTCGGCCCGTTAAAATTTTATGCGGGTACGCTTGATGGCCCACATCCCACACTAGGCGATCTTCTGGTGTGTTATACACATAATGAAGCGCAACGGTAAGCTCAACAGTTCCTAAACCAGACGCTAAATGGCCGCTACTTTGCGAAACAGAGTTGAGTAAATAGTCTCGTAACTCGTTGCTAAACGCAGGGAGTTTATCTTGCGCTATGTCGCGTAAGTGGGCTGGTTCGTCAACCAAGTTAAGTAATGGATACTTGCTACTATCAAGTGTCATGGTATTTATTTTATCCTTCGCTAACAGCGGTGCTAACTTAGTCGTTGTTACCGCTGTTGAGTAATAATGTCAGTGCTAAATGGCAATACGTATATGTAACACTCAATGGTCACGTTTAATCAGGTAGTTTGCCAACGCCGCTAAAGTAGAGGTATCAGCATCTATTTTGTTTAATGCCTGATGTGCTTGCTCTATTAAATTTTGCGCCATTTGTTTGGCACCTTGCATACCTAATAGGGCCGGATAAGTTGCTTTATTAGCAGCTAAATCAGAGCCTTGTGGCTTACCTAAAGTAAATGTGTCACCTTCAACATCTAAAATGTCGTCGTGCACTTGAAATGCCAGCCCTATAGCATACCCAAAAACACTTAAGTTTTCTAAGGTTTGTTTGTCTGCTTTTTCGCTACATAATGCACCTAAAGTAATGGCACAGTTTATTAAAGCACCCGTTTTTAATCTATGAATTCGTTCAAGCTGTTGTACTGTAATCACTTTATCTGTAGCTGCAATATCTAACCCTTGCCCGCCTACCATGCCTTCAAGCCCGGATGCTTTAGCCAGTGCGCTGATCATTTTTACTTGTGTTGTCGCGCTGCAAGTAAAATTATGAGACGAAATAAGCTCAAAGGCTAATGTTTGTAGTGCATCGCCCGCTAAAATTGCATGCGCATCATCAAACGCTATATGGCAAGTTGGGCGCCCGCGGCGAAGGTCGTCGTCATCCATGGCTGGTAAATCATCGTGTACTAACGAGTAGCTATGAATACATTCAATAGCAGCAGCAAGGGTGTCTAGATCTTGCTTATTAGCTCCGAGCATTTCACCACTTGCGTAGACTAAAAAGGGACGTAAACGCTTGCCACCGTTAAATAAGCCGTAATGCGTGGCTTCTTTTACTATGTGTGCGGTATCAAGGGGTTGATCAAAGTACTGTTGCAGGGTCTTTACGACATCTTGTTGAGCACATTCTATTTTTTCTTGTATGCTCACGGTTATTCCACTTCATTATTAAAGGAAGTCAGCGCTGCTTTTTCATCATTACCCATTAAAATAGAGACTTTTTGCTCAGCTTGTTGCAACTTGCCCATTGAGGCGTTTGCTAAGGCTATACCACGCTCAAATTGTTTTAACGACTGTTCAAGCGATAAGTCACCTTGTTCCATGTCACCGACAATGGTTGATAATTCTTCGAGAGCTTGTTCAAAACTTAGGTTTTCAGGTTTTTTAGTCGCCATGTTTAATTTCAGCCAGCATGATAAATTTAGGAGCCAATTTTAGGGGGAATGCTAAACTAGGTCAAAGGATGATCGCTGTTTTTTAAGTTATATCAGTTTAAATCGTATTTTTATAACGTATAAGATGCGTATTAGCCCCCACTGTGTACAATAAAAATTAATTAGTCGCTAGGCGAGTAGGGTATCTTGATCTAAAATTAGGCAAAACACAGTGTTTTACACTTTTTTCAAAAATGGCTTAAGTATTTCAGTATCTTGCCGATAAGCAGTTAATAATAAAAGTTTGAATAACAAAGTATAATACTTTGGAGGAAATGTGGATTTAGCAACCATAATTGGGATCCTTGGCGCAATTGGTTTAATTGTCATGTCCATGTTTATGAGTAGTAGCGGCGAAATGGGGATGTTTGCCGATGCACCTTCTAGCGTAATTGTATTTGGTGGCTCACTATTTATAGTGTTATCAAACTTTACCTTGTCGCAGTTTTTGGGCATAGGTAAGGTTGTTGGTAAAGCATTTATGTTTAAAATCGAATCGCCAGAAGAGCTGATTGAAAAAGCAGTTGAACTTGCTGATTCGGCCCGTAAAGGCGGTTTTTTAGCCCTCGAAGAAGCTGAAATACCAAACCCTTTTATGCGTAAAGGTGTCGATATGCTCGTTGATGGCCACGATGCTGATGTAGTGCGTGCCACGCTTCAAAAAGACATTTCTTTAACTACAACTCGTCACGAATTGGGCGCCGGGTTATTTAAGTCACTTGCCGATATAGCCCCTGCAATGGGTATGATAGGAACGTTAATAGGCTTAGTTGCTATGTTATCTAACATGGATGACCCTAAAGCCATCGGCCCCGCAATGGCGGTTGCCTTGTTAACTACTCTATATGGTGCCTTTTTAGCAAATGTTGTGGCTATTCCTATTCAGGTAAAACTGGAGCTTCGTAAAGACGAAGAAGCGATGAATCAGCGTTTAATACTGGATGCTATTTTAGGTATTCAAGATGGCCAAAACCCGAAAGTAATTGAAGGTATACTGAAAAACTACCTTGCTGAGTCTAAGCGCAAAGTAGATACCGAGGAGTAACCATGTCTGATCAAGAGTGCAAATGCCCACCACCAGGTCTGCCCGCTTGGATGGGAACATTTGCCGACTTAATGTCGCTTTTAATGTGCTTTTTTGTACTTTTGCTCGCGTTTTCAGAAATGGATGTACTTAAATTTAAGCAAATAGCAGGCTCGATGAAGTTTGCTTTTGGTGTTCAAAATAAAATAGAAGTAAAAGACATTCCAAAAGGAACGTCAGTTATTGCTATGGAATTTACCCCAGGTAAGCCTGAACCTACCCCGATAGAAACCATACAACAGCAAACCGTTGAAATGACCCAGCAAATGTTAGAGTTTCAAGCGGGCGATGAAAGCTCCGCTGGTGGTAGACAAGAACAACGTGGCGATAAACGTGGTGGCGAGTCACGTAGTACATCTCAGCAGCAATCTTCAGAGCAAGCAACTTCAGCCGCTGATCAAGAACAAACTAACGAGCTAGTGAAAAAAATAGCGCAACAGCTCGAAAAACAGATTATCGATGGTGCAATCGAGCTTGAATCTTTAGGGCAGCAAATCATTATTCGTATCCGTGAAAATGGCTCATTTCCCTCTGGCAGTGCTTTTTTACAACCCAAGTTTAAGCCCATAATTCAAGATATTGGTGAGTTATTAAAAGATGTACCTGGTGAAATTACGGTATCGGGTCACACCGATGATTTTCAGGTTTCTAACGAGTTATATATTAATAACTGGGATTTATCGTCAAAGCGTGCTGTGGCGGTAGCAAGCGAATTACAAACGGTACAAGGGTTTGATAAAAACCGCATGATGGTAGTAGGGCGTGCTGATACTCGCCCACTTGTGCCTAACGACTCTAATGAAGACAGGCGTAGGAATCGCCGAGTAGAAATATCAATCTTACAAGGTAAGGCTAAAGAGTCAGACCCTATTGATGTGCGCTAGGTTATTGCCTGGCGTTATACTTTATTTAATTAGTTTCATTTTAAGGTACTTTATCCCTTGAAGTATCTTGGCAATCTCATCATTTTAGCTTACAGTACATTTCTTTAACATATGTAATGGAGTGCCTGTGAAAATAATCAGTAAATATTGCGATATGCCGGGAAATGGTTCTGGTGGTGACGATGATAAGACTAATGAATAACAATGCCAATATGGTTAAGTGAGTTACATTCTTTTCTTGAGCTAAGTTGGGTTTTATTTTTACTCCCTGCTATTTTTATTTTCTACCTAAGAAAAGATTATTTAGCGCTCAGGTTTGTATGTATCACGAGTGCTTTTTTCTTATTCGGCGCTTTTATATATGAGCCTTTAAAAGCGTTGGATAAAGGTATAAACATATACAGATACGTTGTTTGGGCTTTTAATGATATTGCTTGGATGGCACTCATTGCTTACCTAGGTTTAAAAGATAAAGTTTACTTATGGCAATCTGTATTAGGTCAGCTTGTGGTTATTATGGCGCCTATATTACAGCTATTTAGAGTTGTAGATCGCCATTTATGGGATTTATCTTATAGCTCTTTAATGTATAAAACGCTTTTGCCACTCATTAATATTTCTACTGTTGTAGTGTGCTATCTCCCTCTTATTTATATTTTAGTTAAAAATAAAGAATACCCGATTAATAGTAAATATAAAAACTCCCCACCCTTAAAATAGCTGTGCTAAACTACTGTTTATATAAACAGTTAATGAGCAGCTCCCATGAAACTCTATATCGCAGAAAAGCCATCACTTGGCAGAGCTATTGCTGATGCACTGCCTAAACCACATAAAAAACACGATGGCTATATAGAAGTGGCTAATGGTGACTGTGTCTCGTGGTGTATCGGGCACTTATTAGAGCAAGCTGAACCTGATGATTATGATGCGCGTTTTAAAAAGTGGCAATTTGAACACCTTCCCATAGTGCCAGAGCAGTGGCAGCTCAAGGCAAAAACGAAAACGCGTAAGCAATTAACTATTTTAAAAAAGCTAATTAAACAGGCATCAGTGCTGGTGCATGCGGGCGATCCCGATAGGGAAGGCCAATTGTTGGTTGATGAAGTCATAGAGCAAGCCAAAATAAGTAAAACCAAAAAGCAAAGTATTCAGCGTTTGCTAATAAGTGATTTAAATCTAGCGGCGGTAAAAAAAGCACTCCACCACATGCGCTCAAATCGTGAATTTATTCCGCTTAGTGTGTCGGCGCTTGCGCGTTCACGTGCAGATTGGCTATTTGGTATGAACCTTACGCGTGCTTATACGCTGGCGGGGCAAAAAGCTGGCTTTGGCAATGTGTTGTCGGTGGGTCGCGTACAAACCCCAATTTTAGGTTTAGTGGTTAATCGGGATAACGAAATAGCTAACTTTGTGTCAAAACCATTTTATGACGTGTTGGCGCATTTAATAACTCCTGAGCAGCAAAGCTTTGTGGCCAAATGGGTACCAAGCAAAGCCTGCGAACCGTATCAAGATGAAGAAGGGCGTGTATTAAATAAAGCACTTGCAGAAAATGTCGCCTCGCGAATAGCCAATCAACCGGCTGAAGTCACTGCGCTCGAGCAAAAACAAAAAAAACAAAGCGCGCCGCTGCCTTATAATTTATCGGCACTACAAATAGATGCTGCAAAGGCATTGGGTATGGCAGCTCAGCAAGTACTCGATATTTGCCAAACGCTCTATGAGCGTCATAAGTTAATTACTTACCCTCGTTCCGATAATCGTTATTTGCCTAAAGAGCATCATTTAGATGCGCCTGCAATTTTAAAAGCAATTGCAGCTAATGGCGGTCAAAGTACTGAGTTTGTGAATGGGGCAGACGCTAAAAAACGTAGCAAATGTTTTAACGATGCAAAAGTTGCTGCACACCATGCAATTGTGCCTACCGCCAAACAACTAAAAACAGCGACTCTGGCGCCTGATGAAGCAAAAGTATATCAACTTATTAGCAGGCATTACTTAATTCAGTTTTACCCCGATTATATTTATAACGAAACTAAAGTAGAGGTAACCATTGCGGGAGGTTTATTTAAAGCCAATGCAAAGCAAGATGTAAGCCTAGGGTTTAAGGTATTAATGGGCAAAGCCGAGCTAAAAGATGAAGCAACCTTGCCTCATTTAACAAAAGACATGGCGCTTAACTGCACTAAAGGTGAAGTTATAGAAAAACACACTACGCCACCGTCTCATTTTACTGATGCAACATTGCTAAGTGCCATGACCGGCATTAGTCGTTATGTAAAAGATTCACAAATTAAAAAAATACTCAAAGAGACTGATGGATTAGGTACAGAGGCTACCCGCGCAGGCATTATTGAATTACTATTTAGGCGCCGTTTTTTAAAGCGCGAAGGTAAATCAATTAAAGCCACACAAACAGGCCTGGCACTTATTAGTGTTTTACCAAAGGGCTTAGCTAGTCCCGATTTGACCGCTAAATGGGAGGCGAGCTTAGGCAACATTGCTCAACAAACAATGAGCTACCAACAATTTTTACAACCACTGCTGGTGGAGCTTGAAGGTTTTGTACAGCAAGCAGCTAGTTGTGATAGTCATGTATTTTCAAAGCTACCTAAAGCTCCGCCTAAAAAGCGCTTTGCTAAGCGTGGTAAAAAAACACCATTTAAAAAAACAAATTATAAAAAGAGCTCAGCAACCACTTAATTGCTGAACTCTCAAATACGGCTTACTTTTTATTAAATAACGCGACTGCAGCGTTACTCATGGCTTTTATACCGGTCGGTAATGCTACTTTATAATCTGGCGCAAATTTACTTGAGTGTAATGAGGGAAGTGTTTGGTTACTTTTCATCGCATTTGTATATTGCTGTTGGTTTACTCCACCTAGCCAAAATAACGTAATAGGAATGTTTTCGTCAGTTCTACCGTACAGCCCAAAATCTTCACCAGCCATAACCGCTTTTGTCTCAAGTACATTAGTTTCGCCAATTGCATCAGCAATAGCGATCCTAACAATATTAGTTTGCTGAGGGTTGTTGTAAGTAGATGGAATAGATTCATCTTCATGAACGTGAACAACAGGGTAGTGCGAATTAGTAAGGCCTGCACTTTGAGCAATACCGGCTGTAATACGTTTTATAGCGGCTATTTGCGCCGTACGCACCTCTGGGTTGTAGCTTCTAAGCGTAAGCTGAAGTTTTACTTCATCGGAAATCACATTATGCTTTGAACCACCATGAATAGATCCCACAGTCACAACAGAAGGCTCAAGTGGAGAAAGCTCGCGACTTGTGATTGTTTGTAATGCTAATACCGTACGCGCAGCAATAACAACTGGGTCTACGGTAGTGTGCGGGTAGGCGCCGTGTCCGCCCTTGCCTTTTATAGTTATATCTACTGAATCAACACTTGCCATGGTGTATTCATTTTTCATTGATACCTTACCCGCAGGCACGCTGGCACTCACGTGCAGCGCAATAACATGATCAGGCTTAGCATATTTACTAAATAAGCCTTCACTTAACATGGCTTTTGCGCCACCGCCAACTTCTTCTGCAGGTTGAGCAACCATCATTAACGTTCCTTGCCATTTATCTTTGTGAGCAATAAGTTGCTCAGCAGTACCAATAAACGAGCTCATATGTATATCGTGGCCACAGCCATGCATTACACCTACTTTATTCCCGTGCTCATTGGTCACTTGTACTTTAGATGCATAAGGTTTACCGGTTTGCTCTGTGATTGGTAGGCCATCTGTATCAGTACGAATCATTATTGTAGGGCCGGTGCCATTTTTATAAATCCCTACCACACCATAGCCGCCCACATTATCTGTTACATCAAACCCAAGTTTTGTTAATCGCGATGCTATTTTTTGACCAGTTTCTTTTTCATGATATGAAAGCTCTGGAGATTGGTGTAAGTCGAGGTAAAACTTTTCAATAGCTGGTATACTCTTAGTTAAATCTAAGTTTAGGGGCTTAGCATAAGTAAGTGGGCTTGCTATCATAAATGCTGCAGCTAGATAGGTGATTTTCATGTTTTCCCTCATTATTTGAAAGTATTTAATACTTGTATTTATTATGTTCGTCTCCATATAAAAACCTAAATAAATGAATATGGCAATTAATTCAATGAGCAACATAGTTAGTATCAACGCACAAAACCTTCAGCAAGTACTCGGTGAAACATCACAACAAAAGTTGGTGCTGCTTAACTTCCACTCGCCACAAAGTCCTGAGTGTATTAGCCAAATCGGCATATTAGAAAATTTAGCTACGCAATATAAAGACCATATTGTAGTGGCTAACCTTGATTGTGACGCAGAACAAGCACTTGCCTCGCAATTAGCGCAGCAGGTTGGTTTGCAAACCTTACCTACACTTGTATTGTTAAAAGATTCAGCCCCAGTCGATTTATTAGCGGGCGTGCAAACAGACGCGCAAATTCGCGAAGCCCTGAGTAAGCATTTACCAGCGCAACAGGACCTACTTCTTGAACAAGCAAAACAAGCATTGTTAAAGTCGGATCTAAATGCTGCATTTAATTACGCAAAGCAAGCGTATGAAATAGACAGTGCAAACGCCCGTATAAAGCTTGTATTAGCTGATATATGTATTCAAATACATAAGCTAGATGATGCTCAAGCACTTATTGATACAATTGACGCCCAAGAGCAAGATGCTTACTTTCATAACATAAAAGCAAAATGCGAAGCGGCCCTCGAAGCTACCGACTCGCCAGAGATAAAAGAAAAGCAATCTCAAGTAGAAAAGTACCCAAATGATTTAGACTTAAAAACAGAGCTAAGCCAATTGCTAAATGATGCAGGACGAAAAGAAGAAGCACTCGAAACACTCTTCAGCGTACTTAAAAAGGATCTTAACTTTAATGACGCTAAAGCAAGCTTTTTAGCAATTATCGCTTCTCTACCAGATGGAGATGCACTTGCAGCGAAATACAGAAGAAAGCTATATAGTATTTTGTATTAATACGCTTAGTTAATAAATTAACTAAAAAGCACCTATAAGGTGCTTTTTGCGTTTTATACATCGTTATATTTAAAACAAACTTGGCTTTGTATATAGGTTTAGTTTGTTTTTTGTACTTATTTTGGCTCTTTAGAGTGAAAAATACACGAAATAGCTTTTATTTATAGTTTTTATTAAAAAACGCTTGCGTAAAAATCCGTTCTCCCTATAATGCGACCCCACTGAGACGGCAGAGCAGGCAACGCTTAGCGAGGCAAGCAAACCACTTAGTGAGTCGAGTAAAACTTCGTTTTAAAAACTTTCAAGTTTAACAAAATTAAGTGTTGACAAAAAAATAGGAAAGCGTAACATGCGCAGCCCTAGCGAGATAAGGTTTAACGCTTTAATCGCAACGTTCTTTAACAATATAAAGCAATCATCTGTGTGGGCACTCGTACAGATTGAGTTCTAACAGCCAACCTACTTCGGTAGTGAGGCAAACAAATTTAGAGTCTCAATTGAAACTGAGTGACCAACAGCAATAAATTTATTTATTGCAGCACAGTCAATTCAATATCGAAAGATATTAAATAAATTCAGAATTCATTGAGCTGTTCTTCGGAACATAAAAACTTTTAATTGAAGAGTTTGATCATGGCTCAGATTGAACGCTGGCGGCAGGCCTAACACATGCAAGTCGAGCGGAAACGAAGC
>NZ_PNCT01000040.1:0-94401 GCF_005887365.1 Pseudoalteromonas sp. S3785
ATACCAACCCGCATAAGTAAGTGATCTCTTTTGAGGATGGAAAAACGTTTTGATAGTAAGGCAAAAAATTCGCTATTTAGTTGTTCTAAATGAGAATTTTTTAACGCAGATAGCGACACGTTTAGCCCCGCAAAATGATTATATATTATTGCGAATTGGTATTATAACTGCGCATAACTAATCCACGTATAATTTACTGCATCAAGTAGCCGCTCTTGCGCACTCTTTGCGAAACTAAGCCGCTAGCACTGCAGCTTTAATTAGGCCATTTAAAGCGCATTATTTTAAACAACCCTTTATTTAAACTGTCATTATAAATATTACTGCTATAGAAATCGCCAACACCAGCCCGCTTAATTAAGTGATCTATTTTGAAGATAGATAAATGAGTGGATAGCTAGGCAAAAAACCCGCTATTTAGTTGTTCTAAAGGAGAATGTTCTAACGCAGGTAGCGACACTTTTAGTCCCTAAATGATTAAATATTATTGCAGATTGGTATAACTCAGTGAGTAATTAAATCGCAGGCAATAAAAAACCCGCAACATGTGCGGGTTTTTTTAAAGAGTTACAGAACTAATTACTTAGCTGCTTTTTTCTCTTTTTCTGCAGCGATTACAGTGTCAGCAACGTTTTGTGGACAAGCTGCGTAGTGTGAGAACTCCATAGAGAACTGACCACGACCAGATGTCATTGTACGTAGTGAACCGATGTAACCGAACATTTCTGATAACGGAACGTCTGCTTTAATACGAACGCCTGTTAAACCAGCTTCTTGGTCGCTTAGCATACCACGACGACGGTTAAGGTCACCGATTACGTCACCAACGTGATCTTCCGGAGTGAACACGTCAACTTTCATGATTGGCTCAAGAAGTTGTGCGCCGGCTTTAGGGATCGATTGACGGAAAGCGCCTTTAGCAGCGATTTCGAATGCGATTGCAGATGAATCCACCGCGTGGAAGCCACCGTCGAAAAGCTCAACTTCAACGTCAAGTACTGGGAAGCCAGCTAGAACACCTTCGTCCATCATTGACTTAAAGCCTTTCTCAACTGCAGGCCAGAATTCTTTAGGTACGTTACCACCAACAACTGATGAAGTGAACGTGAAGCCTGAATTCGCTTCGCCTGGCTTGATGCGGTAATCAATTTTACCGAACTGACCAGAACCACCAGATTGTTTCTTATGCGTGTAGCTATCTTCGATTTCACGAGTGATAGTTTCACGGTAAGCAACCTGTGGTTGACCAACAACAAGGTCTACGCCGTAAGTACGCTTAAGGATATCTACTTTGATATCTAAGTGAAGCTCACCCATACCTTTAAGGATAGTTTCGCCTGAATCTTCATCAGTCTCAACTTGGAAAGACGGATCTTCTGCAACCATTTTACCGATAGCAATACCCATTTTCTCATTACCGCCTTTATCTTTAGGCTGTACAGCAATCGAGATTACTGGCGTTGGGAATACCATTGGCTCTAGTGTTACTTTGTCTTTCGGATCACATAGCGTATGACCAGTTTGTACGTTTTTCATGCCTACGATTGCAATGATGTCACCAGCTTGCGCTGAAGTTAACTCTTTACGCTCATCTGCTTGCATCTCAACCATACGGCCAACACGCTCTGTTTTACCAGTAAACGAGTTAAGGATAGTGTCACCCTTGTTAAGTTTACCTGAGTAAATACGTACGAATGTTAATGCACCAAAACGGTCATCCATAATCTTAAATGCTAACGCTTTAAACGTTTCATCAGCAGATACGATTGCGTGATTACCTGTTTCTACGCCTTCTTCATCCATAAGAGGTTGAGGATCAACTTCTGTAGGAGACGGTAAGTAATCAACAACAGCGTCAAGTACTAGTTGCATACCTTTGTTTTTGAATGCAGAACCACAGAATGTAGGGAAGAAAGCAAGGTCACGAGTACCTTTACGGATACAACGTTTGATATCTTCTAAAGAAGGTACTTCACCTTCCATGTACGCTTCCATTAGATCATCGTCTTGCTCTACAGCAGTTTCGATAAGCATTTCATGGTATTCATCTGTTTTTTCTACCATGTCTGCAGGAACGTCTGTGATTTCGTAGTTTTCAGGAAGACCAGTCTCATCCCAGATGTATGCTTTTTTAGTAAGCACGTCTACAACACCCACGAAATCGTCTTCAATACCGATTGGTAAAGTCATGATTAGTGGTACAGCACCAAGTACTTTACGTACTTGCTCAGTTACACGGTAAAAATCAGCGCCCATACGGTCTAATTTGTTTACGAAGATAATACGTGCAACTTCTGATTCGTTAGCGTAACGCCAGTTAGTTTCTGATTGTGGCTCAACACCACCAGAACCACAGAATACACCAACACCGCCGTCTAATACTTTAAGTGAACGGTAAACTTCAACGGTGAAGTCAACGTGTCCAGGAGTATCGATAACGTTGAAACGGTGATCTTTCCAGAAACAGCTTACTGCCGCAGACTGGATAGTAATACCGCGCTCAGCTTCTTGATCCATGAAGTCAGTAGTAGATTCACCATCATGAACCTCACCTGTTTTATGGATAGTACCTGTAAGCTTCAGGATACGCTCAGTAGTAGTGGTTTTACCCGCATCAACGTGCGCGAAAATACCAATGTTTCTGTACTTCGATAAATCTGCCATTATTTTACTCTTAATAAAGTCGATAAATTATTCGGCGGGAGTATAGCATTACTTAAAGCGAACATCACCATACAAGTCGCTTAAAATGCAATCAATTCAATAAAATTTTTCTAGATTTACATTCAGCACTGGTTAAATAGCACTGATTATTAAATAAACCACTAAAACTATTATGTTTTATTCCTGTAATCTTGATTTAGAAAGTTACTTAATTATTTTGTAGCAACGCTCCGGTCGACCAATACTGCCGTAGCTTTGATCAGCACTTAGCTTATCAGACTCTAGTAAAAACTCTAAATAGCGCCTAGCAGTTGAACGACTCACCCCAACTAAATCGCCCATTTGTTGAGCAGTAAAGGCACTGGCGTCATGTTGTACAAATGCATCATGAATTTTCTGTAAGGTAAGCTGATCAACCCCTTTTGGTAACCTAACTGTTGGTTTATTTTGCTCTTTAGAGCCAAACAAAGAGTCGACCATAGACTGGGTTACTTCGTTCGCATCAGAAAAACATTGCTGGCGCGTTTCAAAACGCGCTAACGCTTGATCTAAGCGGTTTAACATTAACGGTTTAACTAAAAAGTCGCAGGCACCTAGCTGCATTGCTTTTTCAAGCGTTTCGACTTCTTTAGCCGCCGTTAGCAGCATTACTTCACTTTTAATTTCACGGCGGCGTAAATCCGATAGTAAATCCAGTCCGTTACCATCAGGCAGGTGTATGTCGAGCAAAATAAGATCAGCCTCTATGGCTTGTAACAAGGCTGTTGCAGTACTTAAATTACCTGCAATACCAACCACCTGATACTGTGCTTGGCGCAAGCTCTGCTTTGCAATTTGACTTCCCGCAGCACCGCCTGGCAGCAATAAATACTGCGCAATAAGCTGCGCTACTTCAACTTCGTCTTCAATTATAATTACAGAATAGGTCATGCTTATTTACTCTTATTATTTTGGAATATAAACACTTAAGCGCGCCCCTAGTAAATCAGACTCACCTATTTCTAAACTACCACGGCACGAGTCTAAATTGGTTTTAACCAAATACAAACCAATACCATGTTGCGCCCCAGATTTAGAGCTAAATTGTGGCGTAAAAATAACCTCATGGTCTGAACCTAAGCCAAACCCGGTATCTTCTACATCAAACAATAAAGTCTGACTGGTTTCATCCACGGTCACTCTTACCACCGGGTCGCGAGTATCTGAAGCTCTAATCGCTGCTTCAATGGCGTTATCTATTAAGTTGCCTAAAATGGAGACTACCCTTTCGAGCATATCTTTGCGCGCTATAACGCCTAGCAGGCTATCAGGGTTTAGCGCTAATGTAACATTAAGCTCTCGTGCTTTATGGTATTTACCTACTAGCAAACCGGCTAGTACAGGGTCTTGAATTCGTTCAAGTAAGTTATGAATTTGCGCTTGAGAGCCTTGGCTCTCTTGGCCTATAAGTTCAATTGCTTGCTCATTTTTACCCATTTGCACCAAAGCCCCAATCAGGTTTAGTTTATTTGAGTAATCATGGGTTTGCACTCGTAGTAGTTCAGCAAATGCTTGTACTTTTGTTAGCTGCTGGCTTAAATATTCTAGCTCATCAGATGGGCGCATACTGAGTAAAATACCATCGGCCTGCCCCTGAACTTGTAAAGAAAAGCGCGACAAAATAATCCGTTTATCAGCTGCAAATAGCTCAAACCCAACAATTTTACGGCTTTGATTTCGCAGTAAAAATTCAGCATGTTCTGGTAGTAGGTCTTCAAGGGTGATGCTTTGATTAATTGTAGATGTTGGTTTATCAAGAATTTCGCAGGCACGTTGGTTTAACTTTCGGACTTTTCCATCGGGTTCAAGTGCAATAATACCGCTACGAACCGTATTTAAAATAGCATCCTGCTCTGAAAATAACCTTCCTATTTCATCAGGTTGTAAACCAAATATTGCGTTACGTACTCGCTGCCCAATATAAACAGCCGCTACAATACTCAAGCCAACAAGCAGCAGTCCCCAAATAAGTATTTCAGCACTGCGTGATAAAATAAGCGGATTAATTGATTGCACTAAAAAGCCAACAGACACTAAGCCTATAATTTCATTCTTAGCATTATATACGGGCACTTTTCCACGAATAGACTCCCCCATACTGCCATGCGCAACCGATATATAGCGCTCGCCATTAAGGGCGTTTTTGCTATCCCCCCCAACCATAGGTTTGCCAATTTTGTGCTCATCAGGGTGTATAATGCGCAGCGCATTAATATCGCCAACTACAATAAAGTCAGCACCGGTGAGCTCTGTAAGAGTCTCTATTTGCGAGTTAAGCACTGATAAGTCATCTTTTACCTCTAACGCATTTATTACATCTATACGTGTTGCAATACTATTAGCTACAGCCAGTGCTTTATCACCTATGTGGTTATGTAAGCTTTGCGCTGTAAGCTGATACACCAACGCCCCAAACAATATTGCTTGTAAAACACATAGCCCTGTTACCCAAATAATTAAACGTGTTTCTAATCGTTTAGGTTTTTTGACCATGCTTTGCAAAGGGTTTAGCTTGTTGGTGTTGATCATTTATCTCTCTATTGAGCTTGCTCTTGCTGTAACTTAGACGCTGTTTTATCTGCACGGCGCTGCTTTAAGTAATCCTTTAAAGGAAACAACAGCACTAAAATAGACAGTATAAAAATACCTAACGTGAGTGGTCTGTCCCATAAAAAGCTTAAAGAGCCATCAGAAATCATCATTGAGCGACGAAAGTTACGCTCAATCATGTCTCCTAAAATAAAGCCCAGTAACAACGGTGCCATTGGAAAGGCCAATAGGCGCAATACTAACGCAACCAAAGCAACGCCAACCATCATAAATAAGTCGAATGTGTTAAACGACACCAAGTACACACCAATTAAGCTAAAGAACAAAATCATAATGGTTAATACCGACTTTGGCATTGCCAATACTTTTGCGAAATAAGGAATGAGTGGCAGGTTTAAAATTAATAAAACAATATTGCCAAAATACATGCTTACAATTACAGACCAAAACACACTAGGGTTTTCTTGCATAAGCATAGGGCCTGGCTGAATGCCGTAAGCGATTAGTGCTCCAAGCATAATAGCCGTAGTTCCAGAGCCTGGAATACCTAAAGTTAGCAAAGGAACAAACGAGCCTGTACACGCAGCATTATTTGCAGATTCAGGAGCGGCTAAGCCACGCAAAGAGCCCTTACCAAATTTTTCTTTTAGGCCTTTAGGTGCCAAATTTCGCTCAGTCGCATACGCCATAAAGCTAGCAATAGTGGCGCCGGCGCCAGGTAAAACACCAACAATAAACCCTAAGAATGACGAACGGCCTACAACCGGTGCCATATCTTTAACTTCGTCTTTTGTTAATTTAGTTGAGCCAATTTGTGGAGTGTCTGAATCATTAAGGCTTTTGGCATCTTTTTTCTCTGGCTTAACAACATTAATTAATGCCTCGGCAAGGGCAAACGTTGCCATTGCAATTAATAAAAAGCTAATGCCATCAAGTAAGTCGGCTTGGCCAAAGGTAAAGCGCTCAGTGCCCGATGAAGGGTCTATACCTACCGTTGCCAGCATTAAACCAAATACGGTCATCATCATTGCTTTTAAAAACTGGCCTTTATTTGAAAATGCAGCAATGGCCGTTAAACCTAAAAACATAAGTACAACATAATCAGGAGACTGAAAACTCAACGACACCTTTGCTAATAAAGGCGCGGCAACCATAAGTAATATTGCGCCTATTGTTCCGCCTATAAAGGAAGAATAAGCAGCAATAGCCAAAGCTTTACCTGCATGACCTTGCTTTGCTAGTGGGTAGCCGTCAAAAGATGAAGCCACCGTACCCGCCACCCCCGGCGCATTAATTAAAATAGATGATGTAGAGCCGCCAAAAATTGCGCCATAATAAACACCGGCCATTAAAATCATACCCGAATCAGCGCCTATGCTATAAGTAATAGGGATCATCAGAGCAATTGCAGTTATAGGCCCAAGCCCAGGTAACATACCAATAAACGTACCCACCAAACAGCCAGCTATCACGTACATTAAATTATTAAAGTCGAGCACGGTCGACAAACCAAGCATAATTCCATCAAACATAACTTAACTCCACAAATCGCCCGGAACCAAGTAAATACCTAATACTTGAGTCATCAAAAACCAAAACACCACAGCAACAGGAATAGAGGCAAATAATAAAATTTTCTTGCGCCTTTCACCCATTACAAAAAAACCTGCTAATAAAAAAGCGCTTGTAGATATTAAAAAGCCCACAGGCTCTAACATCGCACTATAAATCACCATTAAAACTAATAGGCCTAAAGTGCGTACAACATGCGACTTTTCTAATGGCTGGTTTTCTGCTGCTTTTTCGTTTGGCTTAAGTAAAGTGGAACCAATAGAAAGCAAGCACACCACAATACCAAACGCAGCGTACACTTTTGGTAACGTAGCAGAAGTAACCGTTTCGTATTCTTCAAATGGCAATAGTGGAATTTGCCACGCCACCACGGCGTAAAGAGTAAATAGCGCCAAGAATAAACTTGGCCCTAGTAGTTCACGATTCATCATAAAAACCTCGATTAATCCGCTTTACGAATAAAGCCAAGCTCTTGCATAACCACTTTAAGCTGCGCTTCTTGTTTTTCGAGAGACTTAATAAACTCATCTTTTGCCTGAAAAAGATTTAACCAGCCATTTCGTGCACGAACGGTTTCCCACTCAGGGGTTGATTGTAATTTACGAAGTTTTTCAGTGTATTGAGCTAATTTATCGGCAGGTAAGTTAGGGGCTGCAAAAAAACCACGCCAATTAACAAATTCCATATCGTAACCCATCGACTTTAACGTTGGTATTTGTGGGTAATCAGTTAAAGCCTCTGGCGATGTAACGGCCAACACACGAGCCTGTCCGCCATTGGCAACTTCTAATGCTTCGCTTAAACCAGTCGAAAGCAAGTTAACCTCACCAGAGAGTAGGCCTGCTTTTGCTTTGCCACCGCCATCATATGGAATATAACGAATTCTGCGACCGTCAACACCGCCCGCTT
Organism: Pseudoalteromonas sp. S3785; assembly: GCF_005887365.1. Taxonomy (NCBI): domain Bacteria; kingdom Pseudomonadati; phylum Pseudomonadota; class Gammaproteobacteria; order Alteromonadales; family Pseudoalteromonadaceae; genus Pseudoalteromonas; species Pseudoalteromonas sp. S3785. Next base: position 7,735 of record NZ_PNCT01000040.1, read on the forward strand.
TAGCCGCTTGTGCAGCAACTAAATGATCCATGCTGCCACGAGCTGAGCCACCAGCTACTTTAATAGAGCTTGGGTCTTCTTTAAGTGCTTTAATGACATCTTGCCATGTTTTATAAGGCGAATCGTTACGTACTACAAATGCACCAAAATCAGCAATCATACTTGCCACTGGCGTTAAATCTCGGTAACTGTAAGGAATCTTTCCGGTTAAGGCTCGCAACACTATAGGCGTTGAATTAACCATTAAAATATCGCCTTTTTTAGTACCTGATTCTATTAAGTAGGCAATTGCTCGCCCACCGCCGCCACCAGACATATTTTGAAAAGACGCATTGTTGTCGATGCCTGCCTTTACTAAACCTTCACCTACTCCACGTGCTGTTGTATCCCAACCGCCTCCAGGGCCTGCTGGTACTAAAAAGTGGATATCAGCCATTGCCATGGGGCTGCTTAGTACTAATGATGCCGCTAGTAATGTTGTTTTAACTGACTTAAATAATTTCATTATGTGTCTCCTTAAAATAAATACTGCATACGTGCACTAAAGCCCATACCAGAGTCTTCATCACCTACAAGCGCAGCGGTGCCTGGGCCCTCTACATCGCTGTAGATAAGGTTGCCCATAAATTTAATGTCGCTACTGACGTAATAACTTGTTCCTAGTGTGAAAGTGGTTACTTCACTGCCTTGGTTTTTACTCGTTGCATCCATCTGTGAAACACGCGCAACAAGCTCCCATGCATTTTTTATATTTTTAGGTTGTACAAACAGAGCTGAACCTGCTTTGTACTGTCGTTGCTCCCCCCCTAAAAAGTAACTTGCTGAGACATGAAAGCCGTCAAAACGCTCTGCATCTAAATCATCGCTACTATCAAGTGCATCTAATGCGCGGCTTGCGTACTCGGCCTCTAATGTTAAAGAGTCAGCCTGAAAAGCAAATTCAAGCCCCGACTGCGATAAGCTATCCAGTGCGACTGTTGCCCCGCCTGCAGCATAATTAACTAGGCGTACATTAGTTTCACGTACTTCACCACGGGCAAAACGCGCTCCCAGTTCATTGCCGCCCATATCGCGGTACGAATGCCACGCACCTAAATGAATTACGTCGCCAGGTGCTGTACTCGACCACGTAGCACGCCCTGTAATAGCAAGCGTTAGGCGGTCGTTTTCATCATTACCCGTTGCACCAAAGGCATCATTTTTATAAACCCCAATGGCATAACGAAAGCCTGAGTCTTTAAAGTATTGATAAGCAGATACGCCCCAACGAAAAAAAGGCGAGAAAGTATTGGCAACAGCACTACGCTCAATAGTATTAATATGTTTTGAGCTAGTAAGTGCGTTTAGCGACATGTCTTCGCGGATTTTACCGGCTTTAATTTTAAGGCCGTTTTCAAATGCATAACGTACACGTGCAAGTACAATTTCGGCATCACCTTCGCCAAATTCTAAAAGTAATTTGTGATCCCAGTTACCATGCTCACTCTCTACGTAGGTACGAATACGGCGAGGGAAAAAATCGCTCCCGCCTGAGCCATCATTATCTGCGTTATAGGCACCTTCAAAATAGTTGTAATCAAGCTGTACTCGCCCTCCAAACTCCAAATTAAAGCTACTTGATGTTTTTAAAGCGTTAACTTCTTTTTGCAATGCATCTAATTGCGCTTGTAGTTTTTGAGTATCGTTATCGGCTAAAGCAGATGTGCTAACTAATGCTGCTGTAATTGCCAAAGCGAGCTGTGTGTTACTTGCTTTCATTATTTTCTCCACGCTGTGTTTGTGTATTTATTGTCAGGTAGATATGCGACGACAAACTGCTATCTAACGCGCAGCTTATTGTTAACGGGAAATTAACGAAATATTTTGAGGGAAAGGTGCATTGATGATCGTTAAGTGCTTTTTGCTCATTAAAACCATGAACAAAATGAACAAAAATAAAAAACTAGCCTGCGTTAACCACTCGCTCAGAACCTGAATAAAAAACGCACGAAATAAAATAAGAATTATTTGCATTTGGGTGTTGACAGTTTATTAGATCTAACTGATAATCAATATCAACAAGGCGGGAATGCATACCCTCTTGTGACGGAATGAACTAATTTGTTTCTCGACCCTGAAACAACGTGTGGCGCACGTAAACAGCTATGGTTACTTGTTATGAACCGCAACGCCCCTTGATGTTGATGATGAGTAACCGCCCTACTATTTTACTTGCTACATTGCTCATATCGGTGACGGTAGATATGAAACTAAAAAAGCCCTTACGGGCTTTTTTTATGTCTGTAATTTAGTGAGCAACATGCTCACATAAATTAATCCATTAACGGCGGTTTTTGCGTGCACGTGCACGGCGCTGTTTTTTCTCTTCTTCTTTAGCGGCTTTTTTAGCTTCTGCCGCGGCGCGAAGACCGGCAACCATTGTTTCTTCTTCTTCACGCATGGCAGGGGTTTCCATGGTGATGCGGCCAATAATGCCATCACGAAGTTCATTTATGAGTATTTCAGACATTTTGTAAGTGTCTATTTGGTTACCACCACGAATGCAGCCGCGTTTTTTACCCGCCATTTCAACAAATGCCCAATCACTTTCTGGCAATTCATCAATTTTGTAGCGTGCTTTTAAAAGTTCAGGATAGGCTTTCAATAAATATTCTGCCGTATAGCTTGCCACATCTTCGTATTCAAGCGCTGTATCACGTATTGCACCGGTGGCACCTAAACGATAACCCGAGTTCTCGTTTTCTACTTTTGGCCAAAGCATGCCTGGCGTATCGTAAAGCATAATGCCGTCTTCAAGCTTAATGCGCTGCTGCGCCTTGGTAACCGCAGGTTCATTCCCTGTTTTTGCCACTATACGGCCGGCTAATACATTAATTAATGTCGATTTACCTACATTTGGAATACCCATGATCATGGCTTTAATTTGCTTATCAGCACCTACTTTGTGTGGCACCAATTTTTTACACAGCTCATTAATGCGGTGCACCTCAGCGGCTTTATCATGACCAAACGCAATGGCTTTAACGCCACTTTCTTGCTCAAAATAGTCTTTCCACGCTTGGGTCATTTTAGGGTCGGCTAAATCAGCCTTATTTAAAATTTTGATGACCGGCTTGCCTTCACGAAGCGTGGTTACCATCGGGTTTTCACTACTGTAAGGAATGCGTGCATCAAGCACTTCAATGATCACATCCATTTGCGGCATTATTTCTTTAATCTCATTACGGGCTTTATTCATGTGCCCAGGGAACCACTGGATAGCCATTTTTAACTCCTAACGTATAATTTGACGCTATTTTAACTGGCAATTCATTTAATTGCGCTATACTGGCGCAAATTTTTTTAGATTAGATATTATGGCTCTTAAATCTACCATTATTAAAGCGCAATTATCGTTAAGCGATATGGACCGCCACGTGTACCAAGACTTTAATTTAACGTTGGCACAGCATCCCTCTGAAACCGAGCAACGCTTGATGATTCGCTTATTAGCCTATGCACTAAACAGTTGTGATGGCTTAGAATTTACCAAAGGCTTAAGTGCCGACGATGAACCTGAGCTGTGGCATGTAAACTACAGTGAAGAAATAGAGCTGTGGATTGAGCTGGGTTTGCCAGATGAAAAGCGCCTTAAAAAAGCCTGTAATAAAGCTAAAAAAGTAGTGCTTTATACCTATGGCGAAAACAACCAAGCTATTTGGTGGCAAAAACATCAACCTAAGTTGTACGATTTTAAAAACTTAAGTATTTTTAGCCTTGATTACGCCGCTACTCAGGCACTTGCAGATTTAGCAGACCGCAATATAAAACTTACCATTACCGTTCAAGATGGTGATGTGTGGGTTAGTTCTGATACGGCTAATATTGAAATAAAACCACAACAGTTAATGTAAATTGTAGGTAAGGGCGTATGAAAATAAACCACGTTATTGTATTACACGGCCTTTATATGTCGGGCTTTGTTATGCGCCCGCTGTGCTCTCGTCTTGAACAGTCTGGCGTTAAAGTACTTAATCTCACTTACAATACGCTCGACCCTAATTTAAGCACCATATTTAAACAAATTGATGAGTTTATTGGTGATGAGACTTCTGCATTGGTATGCCACTCTATGGGCGGTTTAATTGCGCGCGCTTATTTAGAGGCAGGCTCGCAAGCGAGCCAGTGCGTCACTAAAGTAATTACACTCGGCACGCCTCACCAAGGCAGCCACATAGCGAAAAAAATGAAGCAAAAAGGGTTTGAAACCTTTTTAAAAAACAGCGTTGAATTTTTACTCACCAAAAATGGTAATTGGCCGTTTAAGGCCAAGCTTTACAGTATTGCTGGCGATTTGCCCATTGGCTTAATGCCGTTAATTGTAAAAGGCAGCCAATCAGACGGCACTGTACTACTTGATGAAACCAAGCTTAAAGGCATGGCTGAGCATAAAGTATTTCATTTAAGCCACACCAGTATGATTTACTCTCGCCAAGTGCTTGAATACATTATTAAGTGCCTTAACGAAGCAGCCTAGCCTTCTCCCGCTTCTGCTATTTTATAACTGATTAAAAATATTACCCCTAAAATAAGTGGCATTGGCGCGGCAATGTAACCAAACGTGTCAGCATTAGCAAAGCTTGCGCCAGCCAAGTGCGCCACCAGCCCTAACACAAAGGCTATAACGGCTATACCTACCACTATTAATTCTGCTTTATTTTGTTTTACTGTTTTTGCATCCATAATTGCTCTCCAATAAATTTAAAATATTTATTTAGCTCAAGAGAATTATGCGCTACAGCCACAGGCATTTACTGATTTAGATCAATACATCAAATAGCCAATATTCAACCTTGTAGAAAACTTGTTTTAGATCATAATTTATCCATGTTTTGTCTTTATTTTATTGCTAAGGGGTAGAATTTTAATAAATTCGTCCCATCTATATTGTATGTGTCATTTGTTGTGCTTTACGTTACTAATAGTTAAAACCTATTACACCGAGTAGTTTAAACGATTTTACTAATTAACAGCACTAAGCAATAATGTTCATCAGTTCATAAATAAACGGTTCATCAAGGAGCAAGGTATGTCACAGGTAAATGCAATTGGTTTAAACAGCGCAAAAAGCGAAGATATTGTTAAGTCACTCAATACATTATTGAGCAGCTACCAAATTCAATACATGAATGCGCGCGGTTTTCATTGGAATATTAAAGGCCGTAACTTTTTTGAATTACATATTAAATTTGAAGAGATTTACAACCTTCTGCTTGAAAAAGTAGATGAAATTGCTGAACGTATTTTAACGTTAGACGGCGCACCATTACATGCGTTTTCAGATTACTTAGAAGTAAGTGAAATTAAAGAAGCTAAAAACATTAGCGATGGTACCGCAGCCGTAGAAAACCTATTAGCTGGCTACAGCACACTAATTAAAATGCAACGTGAAGTACTTACTCAAGCAGGTGATGCAGATGATGAAGGTACAGCGTCATTAATGGGTGATTATATTTCAGAGCAAGAAAAGCTAGTATGGATGTTAAAAGCGTACTTAGACTAGACCAAAAAAAAGCCCTCAAAAGGCGAGGGCTACAAATAGGGAGAATCGTAAATTTCTTTGCGATTCGAATACTATAGTAGCCTCCCCTACTGACTAAACAACGCCACTGTTACCAGTGGCGTTGCTTTTGGTTTAAGCGGTACGTAAACCATTTTAAAGTAATCCAGCCCACCCTTATCGCACTTGCATTAAAAAGCCCCAGCAATGGCTGAGGCTTTTGTTAACAGTATTAAAGGTTAAAATTTACTTCTAAAACCAATGTAGAAGGTTTGTCCGATTGGGTCATATGTGCCTGCGTCGGTTTCAGTACCTGTGCTTGAGCCACTTACACCTGACAGTATACGTGGAGGCTCCTTATCAAATAAGTTGTTAGCACCGGCGTATAGCTCTACCGCGTCACTTATATGGTAGCTTGCTTGTACATCGTGGTAGGTTACTGAGCCAATACCCACACCACCAGCAGGAATACCAAAGCCACTTAAGAATTGATCATCAAAGTCAGCAGCCCCTATGTAAGTCATGCTCCAGTTAAAGTCAAAGTCATCAAGCTTATAGCCTAGGTTCCAGTTAGCTTTGTGTTCAGATGCGCCAATTTCACCAGCAAATTCATCTTTATCTGCACCAGGTAACGGAATAGTGTAACCATCAATCAAGTAAGTGTATGCAAGGCGAGTTCTAAATGCGCCTGGGCCAATATCGGCAGAGTAAGTTAGTGTTAAATCCACACCCTCTGTACCTAAACCGCCACTATTTGATACACCGCTATCGATAAATTCAAGCGAGCCTGCACTGTTATTACCTGATGGACCGCTTCGACGAGTTATAAAGCTACAGAAACTATCATCGCCACCACCGTAACACTGGTCTAAAATAAACTGACGTGGTGTAGATACAATCGCATCCGTGATTTCTATGTCAAAATAATCTAGGGTAACGTCAAGGCCTGAAATTAACTCCTCTGGAGTAAATACCACACCCACAGTCACTGAGTCACCAACCTCTTCTTTTAAGTCTGGGTTACCACGGTTAAAACCACTAATGCCCTGTAAATCCGATTGATTAAGGGTAAACTCCCCGTTTGATGCAATATTATTTGCAACACCCACATCGGCACGACATGCATCACCAACAGCGCCACCGCCGCTGTTTGTAACACCTATACATGGATCATTTAAACCACTTGGAAAGGTTTGCGAAGGCGGTGAAAATAACTCATCAATATTAGGCGCACGTGTAGAGCGGGCGCGGGTAGCACGAAGGCGTAAGCTATCCATTACTTCCCAATCAACACCTACGTTCCAGCTTTCTGTATTACCCACTGTTGAGTAGTCTGATAAACGCACTGCTGCGTTCATCGTTACGGCATCTAACACTGGGATATTCGCCTCAACATAGTATTCAGTTACATCAAAAGAGCCTTCGGTTGCAGGGATTGCATTACCGGCATTTAAGCCTGCCTGCTGTAGAGCATCAAATTCACTGCGAGAAAACTCTTCGCGGTACTCAAAACCAGCTGCTATACCTACCATACCTGCAGGCAGCTCAAATAAATCACCTGAAACGTTACCGCCAATAATTTCTTGTTCTACCGATGTAGAAAGCGTGCTTGGTGCACTTACAAAATCAATTGCACCTTGCGATAGTGAATTAAATCCGTAAATGTTCACTGGCGCACAATTAAAGCCACGCGCTGTTGCATCAATACAAATCGCTTCGTCGGTAATGCCGTCACCATCTAAGTCTTGGCTATCAATGACTGCCTCTAAACCTTGGCGAAAGCTTTGTACATTTACTAAGCCACCAGAGACTTGCGACTCTTTCGTTTTACCGTACACATAATAGGTATCGTAAAACCAGCTGTCGTTAATTTCACCCTGAAAGCCCACCGCTAAGCGGAATGTATCACGCTCTGCACGAGCACCACGGTTACCTACATCACTTAAACGTTTTGCAAAGAAGATATCACGCGCACCATCACCATCAGTGTCTGTTGCTGCATTGTAAATATCATCTGGTACAAAAGCGTTTCTGAGCATTTCACCATTTACATCAAATTCAATAGGCACACGACCATTAGCATAAATGTCATCTGAGGCGAACGGGAAAGGCTCTAATTCTGAAATAGTGGTACTAGAAGCGTACGTCCCTTCAAAAAAGAAACTGTGTTTATCAGTAAGCTCATAACTACCATTTGAGGCGAACAGGTAGCGCTCTGTAGGTATAGCGATAGTACGTACACCACTTCGGTTAAAGCCGTTAGCATCTATACCGTCACCGCCATTGGTGCTAAACGAGTCTTGCAAGTTGTTGTTTGGGTCATAAGTAAAGCGTGTATCGCCTGCATCAAAACGCCCTTGCGGAGGAAATGATGAGAAAAACGGATTTACAGCTTCAAAAATAGAACCTGGGTTTGCCGCCGGATCGTCTTCAAAATAAATACCTGAAAACTGGTCTACTGCAGAGCGCTCACGGTCGCGTGAAAACACAGCGCCTTGGTCTGAGTAGCCTAAGTGGAACATGGCTTGACCTTTGCCATCACCTGTAGTTAAACCCGAAGTAAAAGAAAACTGGCGCGATTCATCATCGCCCTCGCTTGATTCGCCGTACTGGCCTTCAAACTCTACGCCTTCAAAGTCATCTTTGAGTACAAAGTTAACTACACCCGCGACCGCATCAGAACCATATACTGATGAGGCACCACCAGTCATAATTTCCACACGCTCAATAAATTGGCTAGGTATAGTATTTAAATCAACTGCCGAGCTACCTGGCACACCCGATACGTAACGGCGACCATTAACAAGTACTAAAGTACGATTTGAACCTAAGTTACGCAAATCAACAGTAGCTACACCCGCGCTTGCCGTTGAAAAGTTAGAGTTAGTACGGCTAATAGCCGGAGAGCCAAATGCCGGGTTTTCTAGCAACAGGTTTTGAATATTTAAAGAGCCTGATGCATCAATTGCCTCGCCACTTACAACCTGTATAGGTGCTGATGACATTGCCTCTGCTGAACGAATACGAGAACCCGTTACTTGCACGCGTTCTATTTTTTCAAGTTCGTCTTCTTCTGCAGCTACACCTTGAAAAGAGAAGCCAGCTAGCACTGTCGCACTAAGCGCTAAAGACAAAGAAGATCGTTTAAATGTACGACAACCTGAGTTATTTATTTTTTTCATACTATAATGTCCCTGAATTGTTATTTTTGTAACTAGCTAGTTACAAACAATTAAACATTAAGTGGAATAATTTTAAGACACTATGTGCATTATTTAACTGGCGTTTAGTTTGGTATAAGCAGCAGGATTTATGGGATGAAGGCATTTATCCCAGATTGTTATAGGTTAGATTGAATTTTTTTAACATTTTTTTATTAAATACACGGTCTTTATAACTACACACTTTAGAGATGGAATTTTCTATGATTACTTACTTTCATGCACTAATTAGAGTTAACACGAGCAAACTTGCAACATTCTTAGCTCAACAAGTACAAGCTCACCGCCATTTTGACTCGCAAACGCAACTGCCCGAGCAGCGTTTAGATCAAATAGATACCACTCGTTTTAATGTGCTTTTTTACGAATTATCTAATTTAAATGATCCCACTCAGATAGTGCACTTAACTGAACTGACTAAAACAATGAAAGTGGTCATAATTGCTAGGTCGGCTGAGTTTGCTAATTTTGCGTTTGAAGTCGGCGCAGTCGATTTTTTAACGACCGATGTAACCACCTCTAGGCTTGAAAAGTGTTTCGAGAAGCTTATTCACTTATGTCCATTAGCTACACAAGCAGAGCGCCTGTTAAAAACAGCACATGAAAACGAGCAACCTATTGCTGCACATATTGTTGTTAAAGATGTAGGAAAAGTACGTTTAATAGATATTAACGATATTGTATGGATAAACGGCGCGGGTAATTATGTAGAGCTACACTTTAATGGCAGCAGCGCCCCTGTTTTACATCGTGAAACAATGAAAAACATTGAACAACAGCTAGAGCCTGAAGGTTTTATACGCATTCACCGCTCCACGCTTGTTAGAAAACATGCCATTAAGGAGCTTATGCCAACAGATAGCGGCGACTATAAAGTTAAGCTTAAAAACAACATCTCATTAAATTTATCAAGAAGATACAAAAACTGCTTAGAGAGCATTATAAGCCCCGTTGCATAGAGCTTATAATGGCTTTTTACCAATAGTTTTTTATGTATTCATCGTCTGGGTGTTGTTGTAAGTAATTTTCTGAGTCTTTATAAAAATTTACCTCTACATCACTGCTGTTCCAGACTTTTTCAAACATGTTTTTAGCGATAATGTTTGCATACAAGTAATCTACGCGTTCGTAGCCACGCTCTTTAACGCTGGCAAAGTACGTCTCTAGCGAGTCCATACTATCTACCGTTATTAACTCAAACTCTTCTAAGTTAACTACAACAAACTTTACTGCGCCTTTAGGGTGCATACTTAATTCGTTAACCACACCATTGGTTAGTAAATTAATTCCTTCGTTATTAAAACTACCAAAGAGCTTTAAATACATAGTGGGTGGCTGAGAGCAAATCTGAAACTCTCCGTGTGCTCCAAACATAAATAACCTTATATTTATCAGTGCTTCATTAAAGCTTAATACATTTTGCGTATTTTGCAGCTAATTTATTAGTGCAATAAAAAAGGCCATTTCGAGCGCTTTTTCCTCTAAACTTTTAAAGCGGCCTGATGCGCCGCCATGACCGGCATCCATATCCGTTTTAAAAACCAATATGTTATTATCCGTTTTTAGCTCTCGCATTTTCGCCACCCATTTCATAGGCTCCCAATATTGTACTTGAGAGTCGTGCAGGCCTGTGGTCACTAAAATATGCGGGTAGTCTTTGGCGCTGATATTATCGTATGGTGAGTACTTAGCTATAACATCATAAAAATATTCATCGTTTGGGTTGCCCCATTCATCATACTCGTTAGTGGTAAGTGGAATACTTTCATCTAACATGGTGGTTAACACATCTAAAAATGGCACATGGCATCCTACACCCAAATAAAGCGCTGGCGCTTGGTTTAAAACAGCCCCCATCAATAAGCCTCCTGCACTGCCGCCAGAGGCAAACACTTTGTTTTTATCACCGTAGCCTTGCTCAACAAGAGCCTTTGTAATATCAATAAAGTCGTTAAAACTATTTTGTTTATGCTCTTTTTTACCTTGCTCGTACCAGTGGCGTCCTAGCATTTCGGAGCCTCTAACATGTGCAATTGCATACACAAATCCGCGGTCTAGCAAACTCAATGAAGTACTCGAGAAACTCGGATCTATCGTGTAACCATATGCACCATAGCCGTATTGAAACAGCGGGTTAGTGCCATCTTTGGTAAAGGTGTCTTTTCTATAAACTAACGAAACAGGTACTTGCACGCCATCGCGTGCTGTCACAAGTAAGCGCTCAGAGGCGTAAAGTGCACTATTAAACCCACCCAGTACTTGCTGCTGTTTAAGTAATGTTTTTTCACCCGAGGCTAAATCAACATTGTACAACGTTCCTGGCGTGGTGAGACTTGAATAATAAATACGTACCGAGCGCGCCTGGGGCTCGGGGTTCATCGCTACAGCGGCATAGTAGCACGGGTCACTAAATTCAAGCGCCATGCGTGCTTGGGCTTTATTAATCACAACAAAGCGAGCTTGGCCTTGTTCGCGCTCAGTTAATACTAAAAAGTCATCAAATATTTCTACGCCTTCCAACAACACATGCTCGCGGTGCGCGGTGTGCTCTTGCCACTGCGTTTTATCTGCGATTGTTTCGCTTGTTGCCGTCATCAGTCTAAAGTTTTTAGCTTGCCAGTTGGTTACTATATAGAAAGTGTCGCCATGTTTATCAATATCAAACTCATGTCCTTCCTCACGCGGCAGCAAGGGGTAAAACTCTCCTTGCGGGTTATTGGCATCAAGCACCCACGTATCATTTGTTTCGGTGGTGGCTAAATCAATAATAATTAAGCTCTCATCGCGGCTTTTACCCAAGCCCATAAAAAAGCTTTTATCGTGCTCTTCGTACACCATGACATCTTGGCTTTGCGCTGTGCCTAACTCGTGCCTAAACACCTGAAAACCCAGTAACGTTTGTAAGTCTTTTTTAACGTAAAATACGGTTTTATTGTCGTTAGCCCAAACAATTTGCCCTTCGGTATTTTCTAAAACATCGCTGAGCATTTCACCGGTTTGCAAGTTTTTAAAATGTACGCTGTAAATTCTACGCCCTTCGGTATCTTCACTGTAGGCCATTAATTGCTCGCATGGGCTTAGCGCTACTTCACCTAGTTCATAAAATTCATGGTTTTGGGCTAAAACATTTACATCAAGTAATAACTGCTTGTTATCAGTGTTAATGCTCGTACTTCTGTAATGGCGTGAATACTCATCATCGCCCCGAACCTCTGAGTGATACCAGTACTGACCATCTTTTACCGGTACCGTGTTGTCATCTTTTACGATGCGCCCTTTTAGTTCTTCAAAAATACTGTTTTGTAGCGGTTTTATCGCGGCTAGTTGCTCATCGCAATATGCATTTTCGGCTGCTAAATGGGCGAGTATTTCTTCGTTTTCGCGCTCATCATCACGCATCCAGTAGTAGTTATCGGTGCGCGTTTTATTGTGCATAGTTAATTGATGGGGCTGCTTTTTAGCAACAGGAAAACGAGCTAATGATTGAGAAGAAAATTCACTTAATGACACAACAAAACCGTATAAAAAATAACAATGCGGGCAGTTTATCATAAAAATAAAAAAGCCCACTCATAGTGAGTGGGCTTGAGGTATAAGTCCAAATTTTAAAATTACTGCAATTTTATTCTTGTCATTACACCCATGGGAAGTTGGTTTTTATTTTAAAAGCGCTAAGAAACCTTAGTCCACGCCATCGCCCAGCTTTTTCCCACACCAGGTTCAAAGCTTGGGTCTTTATCATTATTGGTTCTGCAAAACTGGCTAAATGGCCATGCCTTACACTGGTATATGTAACCTGTTTTAAGTTGTAGTACCTTAGTGCCCGCATTGTATTTTTCGCTACACTGAGGGTATACGTAATCATATTCTTGGTCGTTGTATTGTATTAAGTTGTCACACTTTGCTACACAATGAAACTCAACCTGTGCTTTATTAATACCGCTACTTTCTAAGGTAAATATTTCGTTATTTCGATAAGCTACAACCAAACCTTGCTTGGTCATTCTACCTGCACTTACTAAAGGGACATGCACGTTTATATATTCAGCAACTAACCGTGGCCAAGCATGAGGCTCACCTTGTTCCAAAGAGGTAATTTTATAATCAAACGATAAATCAACGAGCTCTCCTTGCATGTCTGAAAAGGTTACACTAATCACATCTCCAATGAATAATTGGGTATGATGATTTAAACAACCTATAGTTGACCATTTTCCACAGGCCAACGACGTATGCATAAACACAGTAACACCTTAAGAGTCACAAAATTTCATCCATTTCATATGGATACATAAAACGACACTGAGAGCAAGCGATACCGTACAATAATCACCCAGCAGCCCCGCTATCATAGTTTAAACCTTAGACCGGAAACTTTGCGTCTTAGCCTTTCGACTAATTTGCCAACAGAAAAATGATTATAAAACGGGCGCATGGTTTATTCAAACAAAAGAATGTAACCGAGATTTTTATGCAATCCTTAATAATTAAAAAGCCAACTCGCTAAAGTTGGCTTTAAGTGGTTTAAGATGTTTGATTTATAGGCGCTTTTCGCCTAAAAACTTTTCGAAAAACCATTTTAAACACGTTACCAATATCGCCTAAAATTATGTATAAACATGGCACCAATATAAGCGTAATAAGTGTTGCAAACATCACAGCAAAGCCAAGCGCTACAGCCATAGGGATTACAAACTTAGCTTGTAAGCTGGTTTCAAACATTATGGGCAACACACCTGCAAAGGTGGTAATTGAGGTGAGTAGTATTGCCCTAAAGCGTGCACAACCGGCTTCTATTACCGCGTTTTTAACGCTTACACCCTCACGGCGCACTTGGTTTACGTAGTCGGTCATTACCAGCGAGTCGTTTATTACTACGCCGGCCGCGGCGATTAAACCAAAGCCCGACATTAAGCTAATGTCTAAATCAAACCAAAAGTGACCCCAAATAGCCCCCGTTAAACTAAACGGAATAACCGACATAACAATAAGCGGCTGGGCGTAACTTTTAAGTGGTACGGCAAGTAATATATAAACTAAAATCATGCCGCCTACAAAAAACAGAAACTGCTCATTAGCTTGCGCTTGTTGCTCTTCTATTGCACCACCTAACTCTGATTTAACGCTTGGGTATTCCTCTTTAAGTTGTGGCAATAAGTTTTCTTTTACTTGCGAAACCACTTCGCCTGGCTCTATAACTTCTTCATCAATACTGCCGTACACATACACTGTACGGTAACCGCCCTCACGGCGAATATAGCTAATCCCTGGCGTTTCGGTTAGCTCAACTACATCACCTAAAAGTACTTCACGCCCTTGCGGTGTAGTAACTACTGTGTGTTTTAGCGATGAAAACGCTTCGCGAGTCAGTTTAGGGTAACGTACCATTACTCTTACTTCTTCGCCGTTACGTATTACACGCTGCGCTTCGCCACCATAAAAACTGGCGCCTACCTGGTTTGCAATGTTAGCAAGGTCGAGCCCTAAATCGTAAGCGACAGGTTTTAAGCTCATTTGCACTTCTTTGCTAGCAGGATCAATGGTCGAGCTTATATCAAACAAGCCTTTTTGTTGCTGCAGTAGCTGAATAAAACGACGGCCTGCGGCATTAAGCGTATCTATATCAGAGCCAAATAGTAAATAACCAAATTCGCCTTCACCGGTGCCGCCACCGCCGCCAACATCATCTTCAATAGTGAGTGACTTAATGCCTGCAATGGTAGGCATGGCTTCTCGCCAGCGGCGCGAAAGTTCAAACGCGTTATAAGGGCGTAATTCTTCATCAACTAACGGCGCAAGTAACTGAGACTCGGTTCTGCCTTGATTAAACACCAGTACATCACGAATTATTTTTTGGCCAAATTCACGCTCTGTTTCTTCATCAACTCGCAACACCATGGCTTCTACTTCACGAATAGCTGCAATAGTTTGTAAGTCAGACACATTGTCGTTCATTTCTATATGAATTTGCGGAAAATCATGTGGCACTTTTGGCGTAGGTACAGTACGTACTTTATTTGATGTGATAAGCGCAATGCTTATAAAAAACATAGCAATAAAGCCAAACAATACCGTCCAGCGCCAGTCTACACAGCGGGATATAAAACGCTTATAAGGGCCATTTACAAAACCAAAAAAGCGCGTATTAAACCTATCGCGCCAGCCACCTTTTTTAATAGGTGAAAAGTGCGTGTGGGCAATATGCGCCGGTAAAATAAGTTTTGACTCAACTAAGCTAAATACTAAACACAGTATTACTACTACAGCAATCGCGTAAAAGAAGGCACTTTCTGGCCCACTCGATAGTGTAAATGGGGCAAACACCGCAATGGTTGTTAATACACCAAATGTGGCAGGGGTTGCTACACGGTTTGCACCACGAACGACGTTTTCAACTCCGCCCCCGCTTTTTTCTACCTCAGTATAAGCGGCTTCTCCTATTACTATGGCATCATCAACCACAATCCCGAGCACCATAATAAATGCAAACAACGAAATTATATTAATGCTTATACCAAATAACGGCATTAGCATCATTGCCCCTAAAAAGCACACCGGTAAGCCAATCATCACCCAAAGCGCTAATTTAAAGCGCAAGAATAACGAAAGCATAATAGCGACTAATATTGCCCCTTGAAACAAGTTAGCTTTCATCATATCAAGGCGCGCATTTAGGTAGTACGTCATGTCCATTAATGGCTCTAACCTAACACCCGGTGGTAGCTGGGTGTTCTTTTGCTCAATATATGCTTTAACCGACTCGGCAACCGGAATCATGTTTTGATCTTGCGTAGCCTTTACCGACATATACACTGCGTTTTCGCCGTTAAATTTAAAGTAGCGCTCGCCTTCGGTAAATTGGTCTTTGATAACGGCAACGTCTTGAAGCAACACTTTAGCGCCGTATTCGCCTATTTTTACCGGTATTTGCCTAAACTCATCACCAGAGTAATACTGGTTTTCAACCCGAACAGAAATAACCCCCGCATCGGTTGTTAGTTGCCCCGCCGAAAAGTTAGCAGAATAACTGCGCACCGCGTTCATTACATCGCTTAGGGTTAAATTGTATTGGCGTAACGTGTCAGGGTCGATTTCGATGGCAATTTCATCAAGCGGCACATCGTTTTCTACCAACGATACGTTAGATAGCTGTAATAGCTCATCTTCAATTTGATTAGCAATTGGTTTGAGTTCTGTCAGCGGCAAGTCGGCAACCAAGGTCATTCCTATAACATCTTGCCTAAACTCAATCTGACTTATGGTGACCGGTTCCATACCCGCAGGAAAGGTTGCAATACCATCAACACGCAGCTTTACCTTATCAAGTACATCGGTAAGCTCTGCATCGGTGTTAATTTCAAGGCTTGCTCTACCGCCATTTCTAAAGGCGCGGTACACGCCCTTTTTAATTTCGGTCACATCCTTTAGTGATTCTTCAATTTTTATAAGAATGCTTTCTTCAATTTCTTGTGGTGAGGCACCGGGGTAATTGGCCTCAACATTAATGTAGTTAATTTCTACATTAGGAAACATTTGGCGCTGAATAGTTAAGTAGCTAATAACCCCCATAATGATGATAAAAACCATCATTAGGTTGGCTGCAACAGAGTTTTTAGCGAAATAAGCTATTAACCCTGTTTGTTTTTTTCCAATTGATTCGTTCATTAATTTACACCTTACAACTGTTGCGCATCAGCGCTACTTTCGGTGTTTGTATTAGCATTACTTGGCTCGCTCATGCCAGCCACTTTAACCTGCATGCCTTTTTGTGGGTACTCAGGTAGCGTGGTAACCAACTTATCATCGGCATTAAGTCCGCTGCTAATATAAAAGTACTCGCCTTCTTCTCTCACTACGGTTACTTTGCGCGGTTCAAGCTCTTGGTTTTCGTTAACTATCCACACCGTTTGTTTATTCACTAATGATTGCGGCAAACGGTAAATATTATTAAGCATGGCGCCTGCAAAATTAACCTGCACGTAGCTGCCAAATTTAATAGCCGGTTGCTGTGTTTTTAAGCCGTATGGGTCTTCAATACGTACCACTAAGCTGCTCATGCGCGTCGCGTTATCTACAATACCTAGGTCACGGTCAATCACGCCTTCACGTGTAAAACTGTTTAACCCTTTTTGAATAATAGTGGCCTTAATGCCCTTAATTCGCTCCGGTAAAAATACGCTATCAAATCCAGCAATAGGAATAATAACCTCTGCTGTTTCTATATTATTTAAATCAGCCACCTGTGCGCCCATAGCCACAAACTGGCCAACGCCTACATTACGGCTCACTACTAACGCATCGTATGGGGCTTTTATATCGCAGTTTTCTAAATCGCGTTGTGCTCTTTTTAATGCGGCTTGCGCCGACTTAACCGCTGCTTGGGCGCTTAACACCTGCGGTTTGCGTAAAAATAAGTCGGTACGTGCTTTTCCCGGAAAACGTTTTGCTTCGTCTTCGGCTACTTTTGCCTGCGCTTGCTCTTCAATTAAAGCCGCTTTTGCACGCGCTAAATCGGCTTCGGCAACTAAAACGGCTGCTTCGTAGTTGTCTTTTTCAATGCTAATAAGTGTATCGCCACGAGAAACCACACCACCGGCTACAAAGTTAGGGTGCCAGCTAATTACTTCGCCCGACACTTGCGCCGCCAATTGTGTATTTTCTAATGGTTTTATTTCGCCATAGCTGTTTATTATTACTTGATGATTATTAGCTTCTACAGGCTCAACTTGCACGGTGGGGCGTGTATCTACTGCTGTTTTGTTTTGATCTTCTTGTGCAATAGCGTTTATTCCCTTAAAGCCCACTATACCAATGGCTAATGCTACAAATGGGAACACCCATCTCAGTGAATTTGATTGCATATCCTAATTACCTCATATTTCTACTAACACTATAATAACAGAGCGCAATAAAACATTAACCTGACATTTGTAAGCAACTGTTACAAATAAATTTAAAAACTCAGTTAAGGTACGTAGCCGTTTACAAATACCTGTAACTCATCGCATTTATTATATTTTGTTACAAATTTTTACTATTTAAAATCAGTGCATTACAAATTAGAGCTATGATTTCATCGAGAACATGTGCGAACAATTTTTAATTTACGTACAGTCACACTAAATAAATAACAGCGAAAAAGATTATAAAAATGAAATTAACAACCCTTGCGCTAACACTGAGTATAGCGCTAAGCGGTCACGCAGTGGCTGATGATAAAAAAGAAGACAAAAAATCAAAAACCCTGAGCGAAATGGTCGAAGGACAAACCGAATTTTCAGGTATTTTTAATTTATACCAAGACCAAAAAACCGGTGAACACTTAATGGTGATCACCGAATCGCAGCTTAATACCCCTTTTGTATACTTTGCCCATACAGTCGACGGTGTCACTGATGCCGGGCATTATCGCGGCGCCTATAGAGAAACCAAGCTCATTGAGTTTAGAAAATACTTTGACCGCATAGATATAGTGAGCAAAACACCTCGCTATAAATTTGATCAAAACAGCGCCATTGCCAAAGCAAGCAATGCCAATATTAGCGAAGCCGTTTTAGCCAGCATTAAAATAGAAAAAGAAGAAGAAGGTAAAATAGCCTTTAAGGTCAACAAGCTATTTTTAAGTGAAGCGCTACACAAGGTATCGCCAACGCCAAACCCAGCCGATAAAAACGCTAAAAAACGCTTTAAAGTAGGTAAATTAAATACTAAAAAGTCGCGTATTGTTAAGCAGCGCCCCTACCCAAACAACTTAGATATAGTCGTTGATTACGTATTTAGTAATGCCAGTCCCACCGTGCGTGGTACAAGTGCCGTAAGTGACCCGCGCAATATCTCTGTAAAGGTCCAGCACTCTTTTGTGGCATTACCTAAAAACGATTACCAACCACGTAAAGATGATGCGCGCATAGGTTATTTCACCAATCAATTTGATCTAATGACCTCAACCGACTGGGCGCCCTATGAGGATGTTATTAAGCGCTGGGATCTACAAAAGAAAAACCCTGATGCTGAGCTTTCTGAGCCGGTAAAACCAATTACCTGGTGGATAGAAAACACCACCCCTGTAGAGTGGCGCGACACAATACGTGATGCTGTGCTTACGTGGAATAGCTCGTTTGAAAAAGCCGGTTTCAAAAATGCACTCGAAGTAAAAATCCAGCCCGATGACGCAACGTGGGATGCCGGCGATATTAACTACAACGTACTGCGTTGGACTTCATCGCCAAAACCGCCATTTGGCGGCTACGGACCGGCTCTTGCCAACCCACTAACAGGTGAAATACTCGGCTCAGACATTATGCTTGAGTTTGTATTTATGAAAAACCGCTGGATTTACGACACGCTATACACCCAAGGCACAATGAGCCACGGCCAACACCTGCCTACACAGGGTGAGTTAAATTGCTCACTAGGCCATGAAATTCAACAAAACCTGCTGGTTGCTAAAGGCTTAGCAACAGGTGCCTCGATTGATGACAATGAAATGATTCGCCAAGGTTTAACCCAGTTAATTCTTCATGAAGTGGGTCATACATTAGGCTTAAACCACAATATGAAATCGTCTACTTTGTGGAATGAAAAAGAGGTTCATGACAAAAATAAAACTCAAGGCATAGTAACCGGTTCTGTGATGGATTATGCACCCGCTAACATCGCGCCAATCGGTGTGCAGCAAGGTGATATTTTTCAAACTAAGCCGGGTCCTTATGATGATTGGGCTATCAACTATGGCTATAGCAGCGCCTTAGAAGATAAAGCTGCCGAACAAGCACGACTTGAAAACATACTCGCTCGCTCAAGCGAACATGCCCTTGCCTTCGGTAATGATGCCGATGATATGCGTGCCCCGGGCCGCCACATAGACCCCCGTGTAATGATTGGCGACTTATCGTCAAATCCAGCAGCCTATGGCGCCGACCGCATGGCGCTAATTGATAAACTATTTACGGAGCTAAAAGATAAAGCCACAGTAAAAGGTGAGTCTTATCAACAGCTGGTTACCTCGGCTAATAGTTTGTTCGGTCAATACCGTAGACAAGCAGGTATTGTTTCTCGCCAAATAGGTGGCGTATATGTTGAACGTGCAGTAGTAGGTGATACAAATGCAAGTAAGCCGTTTATGCCAGTACCACTTGAGCGCCAAACACAAGCAATGAACATACTTGCTAAATATGTATTTGCACCTGATGTGCTAATCAGCATGCAGCCTTTATACAACTATTTACAGCAACAACGCCGTGGCTTTAACCATTATGGTAAAAATGAAGACCCTAAAGCGCACAAAATGATTTTAGGCATGCAAAAAACGGTACTTGCGCAATTGCTGCACCCGGCTGTTATGCTACGTATTTCAGACACCGCACTGTATGGTAATGAATATAGCCTAACGCAATTTATGGACGACCTAACGGCCAGTATTTTTGTTGATAGCAAAGAGAGCACGTCTATAAGCCGCAATCTACAAATAGAGTATGTAAATCAGCTTATTGCTATTGCAGGCCTAGGCAAAGCAAGTAAACACGATAATTTGGCAAAAACTGCCGCGCTGTACCAGCTAACACAAATAGCTGATACAAGCGTAGGATGGGGAGCCGATACAGCAACTAAAGCCCATAAAAAGTATATTGATCACTTAATTGCTAAAGCGTTAGAAGCTTAATTAACTCAATCAAAAAGGCCACGTAATACGTGGCCTTTTTAGTGCGAATTTATAAATAAATTGTACCTTTTAAATACCGTACAGCGTTACCAGTTAACCTGACCGTATCCTCGCCTACTTCGCATTGTATAAAACCACCACGGCTTGAAGCCTGATACGCGTTTAATTTATTTTTACCTAACTGCTGTGCCCAGTAAGGGGCAAGGCCAGTGTGAATAGAACCCGTAACAAAATCTTCTTCGCCGCCACTTGCAGGCCAAAAATAACGAGACACCATATCGTACTCAGCAGAACTTGATGTGGCGACCACATCAAGTGGGTATAAGGTTTTTAATAAATCAGGCTGAGTAGTTAAATCATGGATTTGTTGCGCATTTTCGTAAATAGCAAAATATGCTTGACGATTTTTTAGCACCTTTATTGGTTGTATAGACAACCCTTTTAACAGCGCTTCGGGTATAGTTTGCACTTCTACTGGCGCCTGTTTAGGAAAGGTCATAGTAAAACTACCATCGCTATTTTTATTTACAACAAGCTCCCCTACAGCCGTGGCGTTAAAGCGCACTTGGCTAAGGTTGTGTTGCTCGCATAAAACATACGCAGCAGCGAGCGTGGCGTGACCGCAAAAATCTATTTCCATTAATGGTGAAAACCAGCGTATTGCAAAACTGCCATCAGCCTGAGGGTAAGTAAACGCAGTTTCAGACACATTATTTTCAGCGCCTATATTAAGCATCAACTCATCGCTAAGCCACGCCTCTAGCGGGATCACAGCTGCGTAATTGCCTTTAAATAAAGAGCTTGTAAATGCATCAATTTGATGGATGGTGAGTTGCATAGGTTGCCCCCTAAATTAGTTATAAACAAGCCGAAGGTAATACATCTTTAGGTACTGTCGTTTTATTTTCACCCACAGCTTGCATCCCTACAACGGGTTCGTCAAAACCGCATAACCATGCAATAGGGCTCGTGGGGCTATTAGTAACGACTGCGGGTCTAAATGTTAAAACTGTATTTTGCAAAGGCTGCGAGGCTTTATTACCCAAGCTAATGTTAATTGCACCGTTTTTTATGGAAATACCTGTCACTCGATTCCCTATTAAATATTTACTTTCAGGCACATTTGCTTGTTTATTGTTTTTAGGAAACTCTCTGTTTTCAATATAATACGCTGTTACGTCTTCTCTAATTACTGCGGCCATAGCAAGTGGATCAACAAGTTCAGCTTTTTGCATATATTTACTGTACTGAGGTAAAGCAACGGCCGCCAAAATACCAATAATAGAAATTACGACCATCAATTCAATTAGCGTAAATCCTTTTGACTTCATAACACTTCTCCTAGCATAAAAATTGGTTGATAAGCCGCTTTAACAAATAAGTAAATTGACACAACAATAACTAATCCATACAGAATAACCAGCTTATTTATAAAGCCTTTAGCCTGCAAATTAAATTGTCGGAGCTGCTGCTCAAGTAACACTTTAAACTCTTCATGAGATTCTAAGCCTAGCGAAGCGCATTTGACCAAATGTTTAACTTCGGCTGTTGAAGCGTTTTCACCCTCTTTGAAATTTATCGCAAAGTTAAGCGTTATCATCAGTCGATCGTATTTCTTAATTAAACTACGGGGAAGTAAAGCTTTTGATAAACCAGTAAAAGGCTGTGAGTCGGTGAAAGCGCATGCATTTTTAATTTTAAAAATGACTATAAAAATAATACTTTGCAGTAAAACCAATAGAATAATTGGCACATACCAATAAGAAAAGTGATCACCTAAGGTGTGCGCAGCAGAAGCCATATGATTGCTATATATCTCTACAAATGCAGGAACAACGAAAGTCTGATATAAAAGCGAAGAAAAAATATAAATAAAAAAAACAGCAGTTAAATAGCTTAAAATGCCTTTGTGCTCAAATCTATATCCGCTAACTAGCTGCGGTACACATTGATAATGCATGGCTTGTTTTTGCAAAATATCGGCATCTTGCAGGGTAAATTTTGCTGCAAGGATATTGGCTAATTTACTGTCTGCGTATTTATTAGCATAAACGGTTAAATACGATTGTGTGGTTAACTCTTCTTTTTGTGCACCACTTAATTTTTTAGAACTATAGACACGGCAAATATAGCCAAACTGATTCCAATTCATACTTTATCCTTTTATTTGATAAAGTAACTTGCCACATATTTAGCACAATATAAATAGAAGAGGGTTGTTTTTTAAGCCATTGCGGGGCGCATTTTATAATATTGCATACACGCAAATTGCACAGCATTTGTAAGCAGCAGCATAACAAACATTAAAATATGTGAGGTGCTGGGCATAGCACTGCTTAGCTCTACAAACAAGCCACAGGTACCTGCTACAAACTGCAAGCTAAAGTAGCGGGCACTTAAATTGCTAATATTGCCACTGCGTAAGGTTTTATACGTTTGCGGCATTACCCGTACTGAGCTCATTACTAGCCCTACGTATGTAAGTGCGTTAAGTACCGATGCTGTTTCGAGGCTTTTATTTAACAGCAATAAAAAAGGTAATAACGAAAAGCCAAGCATAGCCACAAGCTGTATACGTTCAGCTTTTGCGGCGTTATAGCGGGCAAAGTAATATAAAATTAAGCCACTTAATGCCCCGGTTACAAAAAATGGTAAAGCAATAAAGTAGCGTTCAAAATAAATATTGTAAGTAATAAAGTAGAGGCTTTGCGCTAAACCAAAAGTCATCATTAATAGTGATAACCCCGACACACTGCGATTCTTTCTAATTTTGCTCAATAGCGGTAAAAAGCTAAAAACTAAAATAAAAGCCGACAAAATAGGTAGATAGTGCGCCAAAATAACCTCGCTCGTTACTTAAATGTTAATATAAAACTCGCTAGAAACAATAAATAAACATCTGTTTTTAAATGGGTTTTAAAGTGAGCGCGCATTGTAATGGTGAATATATTTTACTCAACAAATTAGCGTAACCCTATATTAGGCACTGGCAAGATAGCTGTACAAAAACCGTTACTTTAAGTGGACACCAAATCGTACTTGTATATCGGAGGCTGAACACTTTGCACCCTATCTTAAACAACGAGTGTGTATTTGTCGCACAACTATGAAATGGTACTGATAATTGTTATCATGCGCAGGTCTGTGGCAATTACACAATTATAAACTATGAGAAAAACACTTTTTAAAATTCACAGTTGGGTAGCCCTTATCGCGCTTGTCCCGCTGTTTGTTATTAGTATAACGGGTAGCGTTTTGGTATTTAAAAGCGAGATTGACGGCTTATTAATGCCAGACAGTCACTTTGTTGTACAACAACAAGCCAACCGCTTACCTATGGATGCGCTTATAACAAAAACGCAAAAAGCGTACCCTGAATATGTCGTAGGTAGCTGGGAAATATTTAACGATGATACTGCTGATCGGGTTTATTTAATAAAGCGTGGTACAGAAGACTGGTATAAATTTCATTTAGATCAATACACTGGCAATATTCTTTCAGAGCCAGTGGGAACCAGCCACTACTTTACCGACTGGTTTTTAGATTTACACTATACCTTTTTACTCAATGATTTAAAAAATTTACCAGGCCAAACTGGTACCGTTTTAGGCTTCTTTTTTTCGGTGTTTTTTTTAGTACTAGGTATTACAGGTCTTATTATTTATCGTAAGTTTTGGCAGCGTTTATTTAGCGTACGCTGGCGCGCCACACTGCAAATAGTGCTTAGTGACATCCATAAAATGACCGGTGTAATTGGCTCGCCCATTATTATAATTTTAGCCATCACTGGCGGCTACTTTAACGGCGCTGTGTGGTATCACGAAGTCATTGAACACGCAGAAGAAGAACACTTCGTACTTACTAAAAATTTATACAACGAAGAGATTTCTTTTCAACACGTCCTAGATGACAGCCAAAAGCAAATACCCACATTTAATGGCACATTTTTAGTCATGCCGCTCGAGCCAGACGAAAACATAACGCTATTTGGAGAAGTAGATACCAATAACCCACTTGCCAGCGAATATGCCAATACCGTTACTTACAACAAGCTAACGGGCGAGCATATGGCAAACTGGGACATCCGCGAAGTGGGTGTAGGTTGGCAAGTAATTGATAGCTTTAGAAAACTTCACTTTGGTTATTTTGCAGGGCTCATTAGTAAAATAATTTGGTGTGTTATTGGTTTAAGCCCTGTTTGGCTTGGTGGTACTGGCTTTTATTTATGGTTTACTCGCCGTAAGCGCAAAAAGCAGTCTCAAAAAAACCGCTTAAGTAAGCATCGCACTGCAAGTGCTTGATTTAAAAACCACCTCACTGTAATGTTAAAAATCACAGTGAGGTGATATATGAAATATCTAGTTTTTACTCTTAGCCTTTTTTTAACTGCCTGTAATAGCACGCCGCCTGCAACGCCCATTAAAAAGGTGCAGCTAACACACGTAATTAACCACTCTCTTTTCGAGCAAGTTAAAACACCTAACGAGCAGAGCATTTTTGAGCTGCCAAAACCCGAACAAGAAAAGTTTTTAACATACGCGCATAAACACTTAAATGAAGTTCGCGCTGATGAAATTATTTTTAACTACCTAGAAAGCCAACTTACCAACTTTAAGTATCACGGCGATACACTAACATCTAAACAAGTTATTGAACGCACACAAGGCAACTGTATTAGTTTAGCTGTATTAACCCAAAGCTACGCCACACTTTTAGGCCTCGATACCAGCTTTCAAGAAATGACTAGTGAACCTGTGTATGCCAAAGAAGGTAATTTAGTCTACATCGCCAATCACTTTAGAACCAAAGTGTATGCGCCAGAAGAAGAAATAGATGGTAACTATATTGTATTTATCCGCCCAGGCACGTTAATAGACTACTTTCCCACACGTGGCAGCTTTTATTCCGGTAGTGCGACGTATAACGATTTACTCAGTAAGTTTTATAGTAACTTAGCCGCCGCGGCATTAGCCGAAAACAATCTTAATAAGGCTTACTCTTTAATTATGCAAGCCAACCGCTTTACCCCAAACGATGCAGAGCTTTTTAATATAGCCGGCGTATTGCACCGCCGCGCAGGCGATCTAAAAAGCGCTCACATGATTTATCAAACCGCGCTTGATAGAAACGATATAAGTATAAATTTAATTAATAACTATCGAATATTAGCAAAAGAGCTAGGAGATAAAACACTAGAAAAACGCCTAACAAGCCAGCTTGTTGATAAAGAGAAAGACCCCTACGAGCTACTCGTGATTGCTAAAAATAACTTACATCAGGGCAAGGTCACCCAAGCTAAAAAGCAACTTGAACTCGCCATTGCAAAAGCTCCTTATATATCGGAGCTCTATTTAGAGCTGGCTAAAATTCGCTACCAGCAAGGTCACACAGCGCAAACACAAAGCTTGCTTGAAAAAGCCATCCAGTATGAGCGTAATAAAGAAAGACTAAACGTGTATCAAGCTAAGCTTGCATCGCTAAACAAGCCCAATTAACCACCAATACTTTAAATTAGTTTAAACGCAGCTTTTACTAATGCACTTATTACACAAGTGCATTAGTGTGTTATCGTAATTTACTTAAAGCGAGTAGTAAAAGCTAAACCAGCCGCGCATTTCATCCTCAAAGCTATCGCCTTCTACGCGCGATAACCCCATATTAAAGGTTAAATCGTTCACTCCGGCTGGGCCTAGTCCAAAGCTAAAATTGCCTTGATACTTTAAACCATAACTTTGTGCGTATACCGCATCATCTAACTGATGCTGTTTATAATAAAGCCACGGCATGCCTTCTTTAAAGCTAAAGCCACCGCCATAACCCATATAGCGCTCAGCAGTTGTGCTATAAAATGGCAGCTCTGATGACAGCACAAACTCACTATTTTGGTGCTCGCTAATTAGGTTTGAGCTAAATCCGCCTAGCGCTAAACTACTATTATCGCGCTGCTTTTGAGTAAAATTAATATAAAGCGGCACATCAAACGCTTTACCAAATACGTTGGCCGCTAAATCGTAGCCGTCCCAATTAATGTTTTTACTGCTGCCATCGTAATACTGGGCATTGACACTTTGCTCTATAGCAAATGCTTGGCGGTCGTACTGCCAGCTTTGGGTAATGCCTATGCGCGCCCATTTATTATAATCTTGCTTATAATCGGTATAGTTAAAGGCAAGCTCTGGCGTTAGGCTAAACGCCGCGTATTTAATTGGGTAACTTAAGGCTGCAAAACCACCTCGTGCAGGTACTTCTGCATTTTCGCTCGCTTGGTATTGTTTTGCGGTATTTAAATCATAATCAAATACACTCAATTTAAGCTTAACTGGCAGTGCATTGTATTTTGCTTGGGTGTACCCACCGTGCAAAGCATCATCATTTAAATCAACACTATATCCCGCTTGAAGGTCTAACTGTTTAAGTAAGTCACTGCTTTTAATATTAATATTTAAAGCACTTGTAGCGGCAGAGTAATACTGTGCGCCTAGCGCTAAACTCGCATGCTGATCAAGCACATCGTAGCTGCTTTGCTTACCTACATTGTCGTTATATATTTTTGCTTTAGGCAAAGTGTACTGATCCACCAAAAGCAGTGGCGCACTATTATCCTGTGCCAAATCAGTAATTATTTCGCTCTCTACTGTACTTGGTAATTGCTTTACATTAGGCCCATCAGCAGTAATGGATAAATAAAGTAATGCTCCGTTGCTTGTTTCTAGGGGGTGAGCAACGGCCTCTTGGCCCTGGGTAAGTTTAGTTAATGTATTACTTGCAATATGGTAGCTATAAATATCAGTTGAGCCTTTTAAACCGGCTACAAAGTAAATTTTTTCACCGTTTTTACTAAAGCTGGGCTGGCTTAGGTATTGATACCCATTGGGCATAGGTACGGCTTGACGTGTATTATTGGCAATATCTTGTATATACAATTGCCAATTCTCATTTAAATTGGCTGATACATAAGCTAATTGGGTTTCATTAGGGCTAAAAGTTGGATAGTCGTAGGCTGTTTTTAAGCTTTTTGAAAACAAAGGGGTAATGGTTTGCGTGGCTAAATCTACTTTTACTAACTCTGAGTAGCCACCGCGTACTTGCTCAGCGTAAAGGGTTTCGCCATTGTTTGTAACAGTAAAACGACGTAAGCCAGCTAGCTTAGTTAACTGCTCAACGTTTCCGGTTTCGGTGTTATAACTAAAAATATCAGACACCTTGTTATAAATACCCGTCTCTTCACGTGTATAAGCATTAAAGTAAAGTGTGTTGTTATTTACCCATTGTGGATTAGCAATACCCTCTCTGTTTATTTGATTTAATACGTGTTTTTGCTCACGCTTAAATACACTCGGGGGGTTATCGGGTATATCCAATGCATCATTTTCTAATATCGCTTTTTGTGCTTTTGTAAATGCTTCCTCTGCTTTTGTATTTTCCTGCGTGCTGTAAATAATAAGCTTGGTTTTTTTATCTTTATCGCGCTCAACAATCGCAAGTTTACTGCCATCTTTTGAAAGCGCAGGGTTGCTTGCATATAAGTTAAGCTTTAACCACAGCTCGCTGTTAAGCGCAGGCTCTAACTGCTCTTTTGCCATAGCTTTATAGGTATATTGTGCAATAAAGCGGCCATATAGCTTAGCGGCACTTTGGCCAAATATCCCAGTAAAAGCCTCATTAAAATCGCGCTTTTTAACAGCCTGCATGCGCGTCCAAACAGCATCAAGCATTTGCGCTGAATACGTTTGCTCTAGCCAATTTAAAAACCGGCTGCCCATTAAATACGCCATAGAGCCTGCCATAAAACCGCCCTCGGTGGCGCTTAGTTGACTATAGCTAGGCAGTGCCCCCTGCTGAGCAAACTCAATTAGCATTGACTCGGTGTAGTTATCAAATAGTCGCCCTCGGCCCGTCATTTTTGACTCAAGCAAGGTTGCATAACCTTCGGCTACCCAGCGCGGCATATCGCTATAAGTTAAGTCGTAAATATCCCACACGCCCCGTATTTTTTGTTGCCACGTGTTGCGTGTTGGCTGCGCTAAATGCACTAAGTGAATATATTCGTGCAATATAAGTAATTGCTGCCAGCCACTTATGTTAGAAACCACCGTGTCTGATTGTGGGGGCGTGGTAAAAAGGGCCATTAAGGGATTATTAGAAGTAGGTAAAGCAAAGCCGTTGGGCGCATTTAGGGGATCAAACACCACCACATCAACTACTTTATCGAGCGCTCGGTTTTGCTGCTCAAGCACTTTACTGCGCACTATTTCAAGTTCTACCGCTGTCGATTTAGCATAATCGGCATTTACGGTGCTGTAATGCACATTAAAGTGTTCGGTATGAATAGTTTGCCAATCAGCAGCTAAGGTAGGTGTGGCTAATAACAATGAGGCAGCGATGAGTGATTTTTTCATAATAATCCTTTAAATGATTGATACCACTTAGAGTATTATTAAACCAGCCAACGTTGCAGTAAAAAAATGTAACAAAGCTTATAAAAGTGTATATTTTATAAACTTTTAAATTAAGTAATAGCTTGTCCTAAATAGCGAATTTTTGGCCTTGCTATCAACACGTTTATCCACCCTCAAAATAGATCACTTAATTATGCGGATTAGTGTAAGTCGATTGGTATAACTACATCCAGCTACGCTGCGTTGATTCGGCCTGATAAAGTGTAAAATCAATTATATAATCAGCATCTTGCTGCTTTATATAGGGTATAAATGCAAATCCTGATGCAAGTTGTATATACAGGCTTTTAAGCCCCGCACGGCGCATAAAGTAGGTACTAATACTGCGTGCACTTTGTGCTTTGTACAACTCAAATACACGGTAATGCACACCTATCATCCCTTTGCGTACCACCATGTAAAAACGGCCGTTGTCTTCATGCAAATAATAGCCATAACGCTGATAAGCAAGCGTCACCAATCCCGCTAAAATAAGTAATACGCCCACGCTAAACCAAAGGTTAAAGTCACCTAAGTAGCACCCTAGCAGCACAATAGCGCTTGGAATTAACGCATAAAGGCTCAAGTTTTTATAAAGTAAGGCACGTTCTGCGCCGTTAAATTGCAGTTTTTTGCTATTAAACCACGGGTAAATCCATTGGCATACACTATCTACTTGCTCGCTATTTAATACTGGCAATACTAAGGTTTGTTTATTTTTTTTAGCAGCCACGCCCGCCGCTATACCGCCGCCACTTGCTTGTAAGCACTCAACGGTAAAACGCTTTAGTAACCGCCCCATTAGGTTTTGTTTTATAACAATCGATTGCACCTTATCCATGCTCATAGACAACTGATGGCGCTCTAATAAGCCAGCAATGCGTTTAAATTTTTGGCCTTTAAAGTAAAGCTCAAAATTATAAAAACGAATAAGCGACATACCTACCGACAGCATCACAGCAATTAAAACAAGCAAAGCAATAAGCGTGATCATGGCAAAGGTTGCTGCACTTGCCAGTAAACCAAGCTCTTGCTGATAAAACCCCTCAACCTTAGCAATAATTTGTTGCTCTAAAAAATCAACCAACACATTTATAAAAGGCGCAATAGCGGCCATGGCTAATATAGCCATGTTCGACATTAAGCCAAATTTAGCAATTTCTTTATTACTGATACGTAAGCTATTTTCTGCTTCAAAATGCTCACTTGAGGTGGTTTGCTCGTCGGGTTGCTGCTGCGCTTTAAAGGCAAAAATTTGTTTACGCATTTGCTGAGCATAGGCTTTGGTAACACCTGGCAATACCGCCTCTTGCGTTACGCTGCCTGCGGCATCAAAAATACAGTTAACTAAATTTACAGGAGTAAAATAAAAGGGCTCAGCAATATTTACATTTTGCACGCGCGAAAACTTGAGTGTTAGGCGCTCTTTTTTAAACACCCCTTTGTTAAGCAAAATTTCGTGATCGTCGCTAATGCAAAACTTAAAATTTATGTAATACAAAATTGAATAGATTAGCAGTGTTACTAATGCAGTAGCACCAGCTACTTGCGCCCAAAACAGCTTGTTTTCTACTTGTGTAACAAACACCACAAGCATAGGTAGTAGGTTTAAAAGCCCGTCTTTTACAAAGCGCATGCTAAAATACACCACAAAATACACGACCGCCCAAGGCGATACTTTTTGCCAATGTAGTGAGCTACTTTGCTCCTCGCTAATGGTATTACTCATTGGCTAATTCAACCTGCGCGGGTGTGTCGTCTTGGCGATAGTTTTGTACAAACTGGCGTATGTTTTTACACTGCTCGTGGGTTAATCCACTTATTTGTAAATCAGCGCTGACCCCGCCGGCACTAAATAACTTTAAACTGGCTAACTTTAGTTTTCGCTCAATAGGGCCTTGGTGAATTTCCATATGCTGTACACGCGCGAGAGGCAAAATAGTTATTTGCTGCCAAATAACCCCTTTTTTAAACGCAATATCGTGATTGCGCAGTGCAAAGCCCTGCAGTTTAATACTCACGGCGTTATAAAGCATTGAAAGCAAAATTAAAATGGGCACACCTATTAGCAAGTAGGTTTGTGCTTTGTTTGCAAACGCTTCGTTAAAGTAACAAACAGCAAACAATACCGCGCAAAAAGGAATGTAAAACGCCAGCCAATTAAGTTGCACGTGTAATAACGCTTTATCGGCTAAGGGGTTGAGCTGTATTTCACTGTGCTTTGGTAAATCTATTATTTGCTGATTATTAAACACGTTTATGTACCTTTCCTTTTTACTGACGGTTAAGCCCAGCTGATCGTAGTAACTAACGTATGGCTTTGCTTAGGCTCAAGTGTCACCTTATCTTCTAACACATTGGCGGCTTCTAAACACACCATGCTTAGGTATTCATCGTCAGCAAAATTAGATAAACGCTTAGACTTTTCTATCCATGGGTTCCACAGCACACACGAGCTTGAGTTTTCGCGGCTTACATTAATAATCCCATCTGGGGTATGAATGTGCTGCTGGACAGCAGCCTGTGTATACACCATATCGGTTTCGCGGGTAAAGTTAACTTGTTCGTTTTGAGCAAAAGGCCCTTCGCCAAATTCAATATATTGCGCGCCTTGCAAACCATCAACAACCGTATTTTTAATATCAGAGGTAGGAAAATAAGTATGCAGCGCTTGAGTATAACTAAACGCAGTATTGCTTAAGTTAGTTGTGGTTAAACGCACCTGTAACTGCTCGCTCAAAACAAACTCAACCTTTAACGCCGAGTGATGAGGCCAATACGTTGGGTTAACTAATTTCATGGGTAAGTTTAAGCTAATTGTAATGTACTCATCACTTTCGTGCACTTCGTCAGCTTGCCATAAACTGGTACGTGCAAAGCCATGCGCTGGCCAATCTTGGTTTTCATGGTTACCAAACCAAGGCCAACAAATAGGAATCCCACCGCGAATGCTTACCCCTTCTTGAAACGTCTCGTTGTTAGATACCCAAATAAGTGGCTTGTTATTTTTTGGGATAAACTCGGTAATTTGCCCACCTTGCAAAAATATTTTTGCATCACACTTTGAGCTCGCTACTTTTATAAACTCTAGACCGGTTTCGCTTTGTTCAATGCTAACTGATGGCGATAATTTCATGTTTTTCCCTACAATACTGATATTAAAGATTTTTAACATGTACATATAAACAATAATGCATGTGTAAAGTATACGCTATACTTACTAGGGCGTGTTGACCTTTGTGGATTGAAATTTGTTCATTGGCGATTAATACATACACAGCTAACTTACAAACAATTACTAATTAGCAACAGCTGTTATGAATAATACTAAAGTCTACACCATAAGACTTGCCAATTATTCTCAACATACGTAGTGTGCGCACCACAATGCAAACAATATGCTAATAACATTTAATAAGTTTTAAACAAAGTTATACTATTTTAGTTTCTGCTCAAACTAATAAAAACCAATGAACATGGGCTTAAGCTTAATTTATTATTTGAATTCAATTTATTTGATGTGTAACATTTCGCGATTACGGCACACCTTTGGCCCATCGACGAGATAAGCAAATGCAAAAATATGACGAATTATTAGTTTCTTTACGTAAAGTAATCCGTGCGATTGACTTACATTCTAAGCAGCTAAATAAAACATCAGGTTTAACAGGCCCACAATTGCTTATAATGCAAGAAGTAGCGCACACCGATGGAATAACCGCTAGCCGTATAGCTCAGAATGTTAATTTAAGCCCGGCTACTGTGACTAATATTCTTGATAGAATAGAAAGCAGAAACCTTGTAACACGCGTTCGTAGTCAAATGGATAAACGCCGAGTGAGCTTATACCTCACCGAGCAAGGGAAAGAGTTACTAGAAAAAGCGCCACAGCCACTGCAAGAACACTTTATTGAAAAGTTTTCTGCACTTGCAGAATGGGAGCAAAGTTTATTGCTTTCATCTATGCAACGCGTTGCAGCAATGATGGATGCTGATAAGTTAGACGCATCACCTCTGTTAGAGGTAGGCGCGTTAACTCAAACACCAAATAAATAAAAAATAAAAAAAATAAATTTAAATTAGTTCTTACATCATTCGTAAGGGGCTTTTGGGCCCCTTGAATTTTTTATTTTTTAAACACAATCTGAGCATCAACAATGACTAAACTCTCAAAATTAACACTAGCACTTATGCTTGGTGGTGCAGCAAGCACTTCTCACGCAGCCGAACTTGACACACTGCACAACCAATTAAAGCAACTTAAGCAACAAATGCAGTTGCTTGAACAGCAGCTCGCTGATGAAAAATCAAAGCAAAGCCAAATCAACAAGCAACACCAACAACAAGTTGCCGAAATCAGTAAAAAAGCCGACAACAAAGAAGTTGTTGTTGCACAAGCTGCGCCTGAGCAAGAAGACGAAGGCATTAAAATTGGCGGTGCCGTACGCTTTAACTACAGCACTAATTCATACGATGAAGACACACAAGACCGTGGCGGCGATTTAGACTTTGAAGTATTTCGCATTAACTTATCAGGCGAAATTAGCGATATTTCTGTAAATGGTGATTTTCGTTTTTACGATTACATGACCATTGTTAAGTATGCATACTTAGGTTACGAATTTACAGATGGCTGGGAAGCGCAAGCCGGTATTGCACCTGTACCGTTTGGTAACGGCCCATACAACTCACACAGCTACTTTTTTAGCACTAACTACTACGTTGGCCTAGAAGACGACTTCGATTTAGGTGTAACAGTAAACCGCAAACTTAAAGACAATTGGAAACTAGATCTGGGCTTTTTCAAAAATGATGAAGTAGGCGGTGTTGATGGCAGCTCTGAAGTTAACGAACGTTACTCTTTCGATATTGTAGGTAGCCGTGCAACAACCGAAGGCACATACGATGCCCCTGGTTCTCGCCTTGGTGAATACAACACCTTTGCTGGTCGTACAGTGTATCAAATTGAGCATGGCGAAAACGCTAAAACAGATGTGGGTATATCACTTTTAAGTGGTGGCCTACATGATGGTAACGACCGCGCTGGTAACTACGGTGCATGGGCGTTCCACGTAAACAGCCAAATTAATAACTGGAATATTCAATTTCAGCACGGCGAATACGACTACGACCTAGACGACAACAGCAACCGTTTTGTAGTTGGCGCATTTGATTACTACGATACCGTATCAAGCGAAGCAACGATGACTAACTTCAACGTAGCATACGACCTATCACTTGATTGGGGCCCAGTAACTGGCGTGCAATT
This sequence comes from Pseudoalteromonas sp. S3785, assembly GCF_005887365.1. Lineage (NCBI taxonomy): Bacteria > Pseudomonadati > Pseudomonadota > Gammaproteobacteria > Alteromonadales > Pseudoalteromonadaceae > Pseudoalteromonas > Pseudoalteromonas sp. S3785. The sequence continues at coordinate 41,865 of NZ_PNCT01000040.1, forward strand.
TTATAACGACTACGGCATTATTTACGACAAATCTGACGACAGCGCAAATACGTGGATGAACGTAACCGGTATGAGTGTATCGGCAGGTCCGTTATTTACCTACTTTGACTTTATTCAAGCGCGTAACCAGCCATTCATTGGCGGAACAATTATTGGTGATGGCGACACAGAACGTCGCTTTAACATCAACGTAGGTTACTACTTCTAAATAAGTAAAACATATTTGGTATTTTAAAAGGGCAAACTTAGTTTGCCCTTTTTTGCATTTATAGGGTTAGATTTTACAACGATTTGGCCTACAATCCTAACTAACAACCCTTACTTAAAAGAGCCTAAGTGAATATAAAAGCAGTATTTATTTGTTATAAAAACTTATGGCTTAAAGCGCTTGGTTTATTACTTGTTGCGCTTGGCATTATTGGTATTGTGCTGCCCGTTATGCCTACTACCATTTTTTTTATTCTTGCGCTTACCTGCTTTACTCGCTCATCGCCGGCGCTTGAACATTGGCTGCTTAACCACCCTCGTTACGGCGTTACCTTACAACAATGGCAAACGCATAAAGTAGTGCCAGTTAAAGCAAAATGCTACGCCGCAATTGGTATGTTAATTGGCTTTGTGTTTTTGCTTTACTCAAGCGCCCCTGTTTGGGTTATTTACCTTGTTGGCGTAATTGAAATAGCTGTAATGATTTACCTAATTTTAAGGCCCTCGCACCCGCCTAGCGCTAAATAGTCACCCCTTTTGTTTGCACACATCGTTTAGCCAAAAATTTAATGTAAAGTTAAGTAAGTAAATTTGTAATAGTTAATGCAAATGATTATCATGTTGTAACTTTAACTTAATTACTGTTTTTATGGCGTTTATTAATAAGCGTACTTTGTACAGCACAAGCCGTGCACTGCATATTTATATTTCTACAGCTTTGTTTTTTTTGCTTATTTTATTTTGTGTTAGCGGCATTGTGCTTAACCATGTTGATTGGCTTAAAAACGATAAAAATAATGGGCAAGTAACTGCGACTATTCCAGCAAAATTAGTCACAAAAGCGAATGCACAACTAGATTCCCTGCCAACGCTTTATCCAGACATAGAAACGTTTCTTGCTGAGCAATACTCTTTAACCAACGTTAAAAGTATTGAGTGGGAAAAAGAAGACGCGCTGGTTATGCTCGATTACCCACTACCCGCAGGTTTTGCTTACGCAGAGCTTGATTTTACAACCGGCGAGCTAAATTTAGATTACCAAACAGGTGGTTTTTTAAGCCTAATTGGCGACTTACATAAAGGTCGCTACACCGGTGAAGTATGGAGCTGGGTTATTGATATTTCAGCAGTATTGATGATTATTTTTTCAATCACTGGGATGATTATTTTATTTCAAAACAGAAAAAAACGCTTAGCAGGAATATGGATAACCGTTTTAGGCATTGCAACGCCTTTGGTTATTTACCTATGTTGGGTGCCACAAATTAAAGGAGTGTCTTAATGTTAAAAGCAAGTACGGTACTAAGCGCAGCATTATTAATGGTTGCCGCATTGTTTCAAGCAACTGCGCAGGCGCAAACGCCACAGTTAGAGATTGAACTCACCCTACCCGATTTAGATGTACAACCTTACCACCGCCCTTACGTAGCTGTTTGGCTAGAAACGCCAAAGCGTAAACACGTAACTACGCTTGCGCTATGGGTACAAAAAGCAGAATGGTTTAAAGATTTACGCCAATGGTGGCGTAAAGCGGGTAAAACCGACATTAACTTTGACGGTATAAGCGGTGCAACTAAGCGTGCTGGTACTTACACCATTGACTGGCAAGGTAAAGATTTAGACGGCAATGCCGTAAAACCTGGCAAATACCTTTTAAACATTGAAGTTGTACGCGAAGAAGGCGGCCGTGATTACAGCCGTATAGAACTTGATTTATCACAAGCTGGCAAAGTGACCATTGAAGGTAAAAAAGAATTTTCAACCAGTTTTGTCACCGTAAGCACTAAGTAGCTGCTGCTTAATCATTTGAATTTAAGGAAATACAATGAAAATTAATTTATTAAAAACGGCTTTAATTGGCGCACTTAGCTTATCGGCGCTGGTATCTACATCGGCAAACGCGCATAGCCGCTGGTTACTACCATCTCACACGTCACTTTCTGGTGATAAAGCACATTACGTAATGATTGACGCGAGTATTTCTAACGAAATATTTGCACCCGACAAAGCCTATAAGCCAAAAGAAAAAGGCGCAGAGTACGACGACACACTACTAATGGCCCTTGCACCAAACGGTGAAAAAGTATCTGACACCATTCGTGCTTATTACCTAAAGCGTAAAAGCTCAGCAGCGGTAAGCCTAAAAGAAGAAGGCACTTACCACATTGCCATGACGCAAAAACCAATGTACATGACCTTTTACAAAAACGAAGAAGGTAAGCGCAAGCGCGTATTTGGTAAAAAGTCAGATGCTAAATTACCAAGCAACGCAAAAGATGTAACCACAACTAAGGTTATTTCTACAGTAGATACATTTGTAAGCCGTAACGGTACTTCTAAGCCTGCACAACTAGGTTTAGGCCTTGAGCTTAGCGGCCCAACACATCCAAACGATTTATTTGTTGGCGAGCAAGCACGTTTTCAGTTACTACAAGATGGTAAGCCTGCAGGCTCTGGCATTGAAGTAAGCATTTTAAAAGGCGATACACGCTACCGTAACGAACGTGGCGAAGTAAAAGTAACAACCGACAAAAACGGCATGTTTAGCACAACATGGAAAGAGCCAGGCCTATACCTAATCGAAACCTCTAACAAAGTTAAAGTAAACGAAGAAGGTGTAGACGCAGGTCGTTATGCTTTATTTACAACACTTGAAGTTGCGCCTGAATAATTTTATTCACGTAGGTTAGCACCTTATAAAGGCTGAGCACTTGCTTGGCCTTTTTACTTATCCCCAAATTTTCCTCACAATTACCTTGAATTTGCAGCCATTCGACACAAGATTGCAACTGCAGCGATCTAAACATCTTTAACACACGTAAACAGTGACCTTATATGTTAACAACTTAGAATAACTTAGACAGTTTTTATCTTTGCACACAAGTAGCGCCTTCTATATTATGCGCTCCTTTTAAAAATCAATAGTCAGCAGCCCTTAAGGGAATCAACATCATGTTAAAGCAATTATCAGCTAAAAAAGTAGCACTTAGTCTGGCCGTTACCTCTGCGCTTGGCGCGTCTTATTCTCCTGCAATTGCCGCAGAACAAGATACTCAAGCACAAGAAAGTATTGAAGTGATTTCGGTTACCGGTACCCGCAGAAGCCTGCGTAGTATTGCCGAAAGTACCGTACCTGTAGATATTATTACCAGCGGCGATATGCAAAGTACGGGTCAGCTAGAAATAAGCCAAGTATTAGCAAACCAAGTGCCTAGTTTTAACTACCCAAGTGCAACACTTGCAGATGGCACCGACCACGCAAAACCTGCTGTACTACGTGGTTTAGCACCCGATCACACTTTAGTACTTATTAATGGTAAACGCCGTCACTCAGGCGCCTTATTAAACCTAGGTGGCACAGTAGGTCGTGGTTCTACAGCGGTTGATTTAAACATGATCCCAACATCAGCCATTAAACGCGTAGAAGTACTGCGTGATGGCGCAGCAGCGCAATACGGTTCTGATGCTATTGCCGGTGTAATTAACATTGTACTTAAAGATGCCACCGAAGGCGGCAGCGTAAGCGTAACCTACGGTGAATACGACACGCAAATGGCAGGTGTACCTAACCTAGAAAACACCTACGCCGACGCCGATGGCAACCTTGCTTTTAATACCGGTGCCGACCGCGAAGTAAACGACGGCGCAAGCCGTACAATTAGCGCAAACTCGGGTTTTGAGCTTTTAGATAACGGCTTTGTAAACGTATCTATTGAGTACCGCGATAACGACTCAACACAGCGCTCTGGCTTTGACCCGCGCGAGCAATACGATCGCCTAGAAGATGGCAGCCTAGACCCACGCGAATTTACCATCGACCGATACAATCACCGTTTTGGTAAAGCAGACCTTGAAGACTACGCACTGTTTTACAACATGGGTTACGACTTTGATAACGGCTATAACCTGTACTCGTTTGGTAGCTACTCAAAACGTGAAGGCAACTCAGGTGGTTTTTACCGCCGTGCAAAAGACAGCCGCAACGTGTTAGAAGTGTACCCAGACGGCTTTTTACCGCAAATTGAAACCGACGTACAAGATTACTCATTTGCCTTAGGTCTACAAGGCGAAACAGGCGAATGGACATGGGATGTAAGTACCAACTACGGCCGTAACGACTTTGGTTTTGGCGTTGTAAATAGTATAAATACATCGCTAGGTGCCGACAGCCCAACCGAATTTGACAACGGCGCACTGGTTTATGACCAATTTTTAGTTAACACCACAGCAAATACCACCTTTGATTTTGGCTTACTTGACGACGTATTTTTTACAGTAGGTGCAGAGTACCGCCACGAAAGCTACAAAATTGAGCAAGGCGAAGAAGCCTCTTACATTACTGCGCTTGATAGCGACGGCAACCCAATCGCAGCCGGTGGCGCACAAGTACTTGCAGGTTTTAGCCCACAAAGCGTTACTGATAGAAGCCGCCATAATGTCGCTTTATTTGTAGAATTTGATACTTACCTAACAGAAGATTGGAACGTAGTTTTAGCCGGGCGTTACGAAGACTACACCGACTTTGGCGATACGTTTACCTCTAAACTTGCGTCGCGTTACAGCATTAACGAAAACCTATCGCTGCGCGGTGCAATCAGTACAGGTTTCCGTGCACCATCACTTGCACAAAGCTCGTACCAACAAATATCTACCGTACTTGAGAACAACCAACCGTTTGAAGTTGGTTTATTCCCAACCGATTCAACAGCAGCGCAAGCACTTGGTGCAGAGCAGTTAGATGCTGAAGAATCAGTCAACGTAACGGCTGGCTTTATGTACACGCAAGGCAGCTTTAGCCTAACTGTAGATGCATACCGCATAGATATTGATGACCGTATTGTATTGTCTGAAAACCTAGAGGGCGATGCTGTAGTAGAAATACTGCAAAATGCCGGTGAGCTAAATACAGAAAGTGTACGTTACTTTACTAACGCCATCGACTCGCGCACGCAAGGTGTTGATATTGTTGCTACCTACAACTTAGATTTAAGCGATTTAGGTGACTTACGCTTAAACGTAGCCGCTAACTTTAACGATACCGAAGTAACACACGTAGACGACAACCCAAGCGAGCTAAACTCACTCGGCGACGACTACGTGGTATTTGCACGCCGTGAAGTAGGCCGCTTTGAAGAAGGCACACCAGATAGCAAATGGAATCTATCAGCAGTGTGGAACTTTAACGAATGGCAAACCACCCTTCGTGCAACGCGCTACGGTGAAGTGGCTGATATTTCAACTACCGCCGATCGCGATGAGTACATAGACCCTAAATGGATCACCGACCTAGAAGTGGCCTACCGCCCAGACGAATACTGGAAATTTGCAGTAGGTGCAAACAACTTGTTCGATCAGTACCCGCAAGCCACGGTAGATAACATTGGTTACTCTGACTTTGGCCAAATATTCCCGTACACGCCATATGCACCGTACGGATTAGACGGGCGCTTCCTATACGGTAATATTACTTACAGCTTTTAATAATTAACCTAAAAGCAAACACTTAAAAAGGATGCCATGTGCATCCTTTTTGCTAACATTTAGTGTTTTTAACCAACCATTAGTAAACCTGCTTTTTAAACACTCCTGACACATCAATAAAATCAATAACTTATAGTTGGTCTCGTTTTTGCTCTACTATGCTTATACAAAACAAGCATAAATAACAAACACAAAGGACTAAACATGAGCTCATCAACTGTATCTAACATTACAAAACCACTTTCACTTATTGGCGGCATTTTATTATTAAGCGGCTGTGTGTTTCATATATCGCCAAGCGTTGCCTCAGTAAAGCAAACTCAACAGCTTTCACTGCCAAGCAATAATTTAGAATACTTAAATGTGTTAAGCGGTGCAGGCTTACTTGAAATTAAAGGCTCACCCAATGTCACCAGCATAAGTGTTGATGCCACAATTTATACAGCCGATATTGACGACGAATACGAGCTAACCCTTGAGCAAAACGGTAAACAGGCAAACCTTGTTGCCCAAAATAAAACCCAAAATGGTATTAACTTTTATAATGGCCAATCGCCACATATAGATGTAGTTGTAACCGTGCCAAGCAAGCTAAACCTAGATATTGATGATGGCTCTGGCGATATTGTTATAAGCGCCATGCAAAATAACATTAATGTAGAAGACGGCTCTGGCAGCTTATCTATAAACAGCGCTAAAAACCTCACCATTGAAGATGGCTCAGGCGATATAACCCTTGAAAACATCACGGGCAACTTAGCACTTACCGACGGCTCTGGCAGCCTAAATATTAATAACGTAAACGGCAATGCAGTTGTTGATGATGGCTCGGGCGATATGCGCATTAGCAATGTACGCGGCACCTTAACTGTTGAAGACGGCTCAGGCAGCATGGCCATTAATAACATTAATGGTGCCGTAGATGTAGACGACAACTCTGGCGATTTAGTTATCGAATACGTGCAAGCAAGCGTCACTATTGAAGATGGCTCGGGCAATATTCGTGTAAACCACGCTAAGGGGCTTACTATTACCGAATCGGGCTCAGGCGATGTAAGTATTGATAACATTAGCGGCCCTGTAAAAGTAGCGGATTAATTATGACTAAATGCTCCATTTTCAGCCACATGACCCATTGTATTTTTAAAGCCACTAAGCCATGCTAAAAACCTTGATGTTATTAGGATATACGCGTGTTAGAAATAGCTTTAATTTACTTAGCGGCGGCCATTGTGGCTGTACCTATTGCCAAGCGTGTTGGGCTTGGCTCGGTACTTGGTTATTTAATTGCGGGCATACTTATTGGCCCCTATGCCTTAGGTGTGGTGGGCGATCAAACTGATGTAATGCATTTTGCCGAATTTGGCGTAGTGATGATGCTATTTTTGGTCGGCCTTGAACTACAACCCGCCCGTTTATGGAAGCTTCGCCATTCAATATTAGGACTTGGCGGCTTACAAGTGGTACTAACCGCTGCAGCTATTTTTGCATTTTGTTATTGGTTTTTTACCATGCACTGGCAAACAGCCCTCGCAATAGGTTTAATGCTGGCGCTGTCATCAACCGCTATTGTGCTGCAAAGCCTTGAAGAAAAAGGCTGGCTAAAACAAGAAGCCGGACAAAATGCATTCTCGGTTTTATTATTTCAAGATATCGCCATTATTCCTATTTTAGCACTCCTACCACTACTGGCTTTTGCACCGCAAAGTAGCTCAAAAGAAATTAGCGACTCCATTATTGCAAGCTGGCCGGTATGGCAGCAAGTAGGCGTATCGGTAGCGGTTATTGCCGCTATTATTGCTGGCGGTAAATATGTATCGGCGCCGCTATTTAGATACATTGCACAAACCCACATGCGCGAAATATTTACTATTTTTGCACTGTTTTTAGTAGTGGCCATAGCGCTAGTGATGCAAAGCATTGGTTTATCTCCGGCGCTCGGTACATTTTTAGCCGGTGTAGTGCTTGCCGAAAGCGAATTTAGACACGAGCTAGAAGTCGATATAGAACCCTTTAAAGGCCTACTTTTAGGGTTGTTTTTTATCACCGTGGGCGCATCAATCAACTTTGAATTACTAGCGGATGAATTTACAACCGTTATTGCACTCGTTGCGCTGCTTATTGTAGTAAAAGCCTGCATTTTATTTGCCCTTGCCATCACCTTTAATATTAGTAAAAAGCAGCGTTTACTGTTTTCTTTAGCGCTGGCACAAGGCGGCGAATTTGCCTTTGTACTGCTAAGCGTAACCACCACATTAAGCATTTTAACGCCAGAGCAAACAGGATTAGTGACCTTGGTGGTGGCTGTTTCAATGTTGGTTGCGCCACTGTTATTAATGGTTTATGAGCAGCTACAAAAACGCACCAGTAACAGCGCGCCTGAGTTCGACAAGCCCGAGCAAATTAGCACAGCTAAACACGTTATAATTGCAGGCTACGGGCGCTTTGGGCAAATTATGGGCCGTTTACTGCACGCGCAAGGCTACGACATTACTGTACTTGATCACAGCCCAAGCCAAATAGAACTCCTTCGCCGCTTTGGTAATACCGTATTTTATGGTGATGCTGCCCGCCAAGAGCTGCTTGAAGCCGCAGGCGCACACACCGCACAAATGCTGGTAGTCGCCATAGACGATGCAGATAAAACCCTCGAAATTATTAAACTTGCGCATAAAAACTACCCGCAGCTTAAAATTGTTGCCCGCGCCATCGACCGCCGCCATGCGTATCAAATGCTTAACTTAAAAGTAGATGCCTTTAATCGCGAAACGGTCGACTCAGCCATTAACCTTGCAGTAGAGGCGCTTGAACTGTTAGGTAACAATAAAGAAGATGCCGAGCGCGCCGGAAAACTATTTAGAGACCATGACCGCGCTGCGGTTGTGCAACTTGCCGAGCTGTGGGGCGACGACGCCAGCTACGGCGTAGCCGTGCGCCAACGTATGGAAGATTTAAAACAAGTACTGCAACAAGACAAGCAGGCACAAAGTGATTTAAATACCTGCGACAGCGGCGACTGTGAAGACGGCCTAACAGAGCTAGCTGATAGGCCTAAAAAGCCTGATGATTCTCATCTTGAGTAGTGTCAGGCGGTTGAGTTTGAATTATTAGTTGTAAGATCCAAATAATAGGCGGCTACGAAGTAGCCGTCTGTGATTTGTTAGACTTAGTTTTCTTGAATAATTTTGCCCTACTCGAAATAAAACCGTTATACGCATGTACTCTTAATTAATGAATTTTGTTTATGGATTTCTTTAGAGTCTTCATTAGTTTTTGCGATAGCCAGATCAACTTTAGCTTTTTTACATTTATCAGATAATTCTTTACTCATAAGGTGGCTTTGGTCTTTTTGATACTGAGTCATACCTTCCGCACCGCTATATTGATCTCTATTTTCAGGTGCTCTGTCTTTTTGGTATGAGGGTGAGTGAGTTGCACCGCATGCTGATAATAAAACTATTAATGAAATTGGAATTAATTTATTAAACAATGCTAATACTCCTTGTGCATATAACAGCTCTACTAAAGGAAATTTACTTATTTTCACTAAACGTCCAGATAGTGTGAACTTCTATTAATAACAAATTGTATAAATTTTTACCAATTATAAATGTGCTTTGGTGGAAGGGTTAGTTGATAAGTAAAAGGAAAGCTGCCTGATAGTATTTTGATTGTTCTGACTGTATTAACTCGTGAAGTAACTCATAACCGATCATCCTTTCAGCTATGAGCTACTACATTTAAAAACGCTAAAACCTAATGATGGTGCCTACCTTGAATCGCTTTACCTTGCTGATTATAAAACCCCGTTGCGCCGTGTTCTATAAAGCCTAGGTTGAGCATTTTTGCTAAAAACGGGTCGTTTTCATTATCGCCAATGTCAGCATAATCGATGGTTTGAAAGCGATCCCATTTGGCAAACTGTGCGGTTATTTCTGCTTTATTGCTGTTTACCTCGTTAAGGCTTAGCAAAGTATGTGTATCGCTTTTTTTATTGGTTACGCTAAAGCTTTTAACCAAGTTTGATTTAGTAAATAAAGCGAGTTTAAATTGGTTGTCGCCCTCAGAAAGTGTGTAGTTTTTTACTTCATCGCAGCCGTTGCCTTGGGTGTTAACTAGGGTCATTTTTTCAATTAAATGCGTATCTACCAGCTGATTTTTAGCGCTCCAACTTTGTACACCGCGTACCTCAGATGGCTGATACTCAATACCCCGTTGCTGGGCATTAAAATAACGAATTGGGCGAATTTGCTTGTTAGCTAAGTGCTGCCAAAGCTCTGTAATAACCTCACGTTGGTGCGCTACTTGCGAGTTATTACGCCAAAGCGTTAGTGACTGTGTGCTTTGCTCATGGTTATGAGTATTCGTAATTTTATAGTTGGCTTTTAACTGTGCGCTATCAATATCACATTGCTGCGCTAACGTGCTGGTACTGGCAAGCGTTGCCATTAAAAATAATGCGAGTTTCATTAAATTATCTCTTTTTAAACATCACTGTAATAGCCATACAATAACGACTTACAATGGCATTTTTATGACATAAAAAAACAACTCGCACAGGGTACGAGTTGTTTTTAAATACACATGCTATGTGCGCACTTTATATATTTAAAAAGTGCGCTTTTATGTATGTTACGGCGTTACTTTTTCATCAGCTGTTTTAACTAAGTCAGCCGCAAAGTCCATTACATGGAATAAAAAGCTTTGCTCATTTGTGCCTGTTACTAAATGAGCGCCTGGGCCCATTGCGTATACACCCACATCTTCACCTGCGTGAGTTTCTGAGCCAAGTGGTACAAGTGCCTCTTGGTGAAAGCCCGGCGTGGTTGTATCAACGTCTGATAAATCTACACGCCCTGTCACCGGTGCGGCTAAGTAAGAGGCATCGGCATCGGTTTCATCGCCTAAATCCCTAAAGCCGCCACCGTTGGTGTAGCCCACTGTGGTGTATGGCATATCGTCGGCAGCAAGACTTGGCTCGGTTTCGCCCACGGCCACTACTTTACCTAATATTGGGTTACCACGTTTAGGGTAACCTGCAATGGTAAATACGTGGCTGTGATCGGCAGTGACTACTATTAGCGTTTCTTCAGGGTTGGTGTTTTCCATTGCCACTTGCACAGCTTTTGCAAACTCTACTGTATCGTTTAGAGCATTGTAGGCATTACCCGCATGGTGAGCGTGGTCAATACGCCCTGCTTCTACCGATAAGAAAAAACCATTGTCGTTGTTATCAAGCACGTTAATTGCTTTTTCGGTCATTTCGCTAAGCGAAGGCTCACCCGCTACATCGTTTGCGCGGTCGGCTTCGTATTGCATGTGCGACTCGTTAAATAAACCAAATACTTTAGTGGCATCGTCGCTGATTGCATCAAAACCAGTTTGGTCCATAACGTAAGTGCCACTTGGGTAAGTTGTTTGCCACTCGGTTACTAGGTTGCGGCCATCAGTACGATCGCCTTCTACTGCGCTTACTGCATCGGCTGAGTTCGCTGCGGCATCTTTTGGTAAAAAGTGACGACGACCGCCGCCCATTACTACGTCTATGCCATCTACATCAATACCAGCAAAGCGCGCTTCTAGGTTGGCTTCAAAGTTAACCAGTTGCGATGCAATATCTTCACAGGCTTCTGTGCCCTCTGGCATATCTGAGTTATCTTCCCAGTTACGGTCAGCCGATTTAGCATACGTTGCTGCAGGGGTTGCGTGAGTAATACGCGCCGTTGAAATAAGGCCCGTTGCTTTACCGGCAATTTCTGCAAGTTCTAGCGAGGTCACTAGCTCATTACCTTGGGCTGTTGAACACACACCGCGTTCAATGTCTTCATCTACACCGATTACGCCCACATCGGTTTTAACACCTGATACCATTGCCGTCATAGTGCCTGCTGAGTCTGGCGTTTGTGCATCTACATTGTAGGTTTTTACAAAACCTGAATACGGCATTTTTTCAAAGCTTAGCTGGTAGTCTTCACCTAAGCCGCCTTCAAGCTGGCCAGCTAAAATACGTGCAGCCGTTACGGTAGAAATACCCATACCATCGCCGACAAATAAAATAACGTTTTTAGCTTTACCTGACTCGGTAACCACACTTGCATTTGCTTGCTGTGTTTTTTCAAGCTGTGCTTGTGCACCGCTAAACCATGCATTGCTTGTTAGTGATGCAAGTTGCTCGCTGGTAAGTGATGTAGCAGGTGCGTTACACACTAAGTTAGAAGAGGTCACTTCGTCGCTATCTAGCACACCGTTGCCGTTTGTATCTACGCCAGTTTGAGTTTCTACTCCGCCGTTAACGCATTGCTCAGAGCCTACGGCAATGGTGTTATCTACCGCGAGAATATTATTCTCGTCTTTGTCGTCGTCACTGCAACCTGCAAGCGCGACCATTACTGCTAAAGAAAGTACTGTTAATTTGTTCATGTTAGCCGCCATTATTGCTGAGTTAGTTCAAGAGCTTGATCAATTAAGTGAAATACTACATTTTGCTCAATTACGCCTTGAGCTAGCTGTGCACCAGGGCCCTTTGCATGCAGCGAAATATCTTCACCGGCATGGGTTTCTGAGCCAAGGGGTACTGTGGTTTCTTGGTGAAAGCCAGGTGTAGTAGTATCAACGCCTGTAAGCTCAACACGTCCAGTAACTGGGCCAGTTAAATAAGCGGCATCGGCATCTGTTTCATCAACTAAGTTTCTAAACCCTAAGCCATTTGCATAACCTACTGTGGTGTAAGGCATGTCGTCGGCAGCAAGGCTTGGGGTGGTTTCGCCTACAGCAACTACTTGACCTAAAATTGGGTTACCGCGTTTAGGGTAGCCAGCAATTGTAAATACGTGGCTGTGATCGGCGGTGACTAAAATAAGGGTTTCTTCTGGGTTGGTGTTATCTACGGCAGCTTGTACTGCTTTTGCAAATTCTATGGTGTCGTTAAGTGCGTTGTAGGCATTACCTGCGTGGTGTGCATGGTCAATACGGCCCGACTCAACAGTTAAGAAAAAACCCTTTTCGTTTTTGCCTAATACGTCAATCGCTTTGCTGGTCATTTCGCTTAATGAAGGCTCACCCGCTATATCGTTTGCGCGGTCTGCTTCGTATTGCATGTGCGATTCGTTAAATAAGCCAAACACTTTAGTGGCATCATCAGCAATAGCATCAAAGCCTGCTTGGTCCATAACATACGTACCTTGAGGGTATTGAGTTTGCCACTCAGTCACTAGGTTACGCTCATCTGTACGATCCCCTTCTACCTCACTTACTGCATCCGCTGAGTTAGCGGCAGCATCTTTTGGTAAAAAGTGACGACGCCCGCCACCCATTACAACGTCAAGGCCGTCAACATCGGTCCCTACAAAACGGGCTTCTAGGTTTTTTTCAAAATTTACCAGCTGCGAGGCAATATCTTCACAGGCAGTTTCGGTTTCTGGCATGTCTGAGATATCTTCCCAGTTACGGTCTGCCGATTTAGCATAGGTTGCCGCAGGTGTTGCATGAGTAATGCGCGCCGTTGAAACAATACCCGTTGCTAGGCCTTTAATTTCAGCAAGCTCAGTGGCCGTTAAAAGCTCATTGCCCGCAACTGTTGAACACACACCGCGCTCTATGTCTTCGTCTACACCAATTACGCCTACATCGGTTTTAACCCCTGAGATCATCGCGGTCATGGTGCCTGCAGAATCGGGGGTTTGCGCATCTACGTTATATGTTTTTACCTGTGCCGAGTACGGAAACTCTTCAAAGCTTAAATAACCTTCTTCACCTAGCTCACCCGCGCGCTGACCTTGTAAAATACGTGCTGCGGTAAGGGTAGATATACCCATGCCGTCGCCTACAAACAAAATAACGTTTTTAGCTTTTGTTGTGTTTTCATTTTGTGCTTGAGCCGTTTTAGCAGCTAACGTGGTTTGGGCATTGGTATACCAGCTACTACCTGTTTGGCTTTGTGGTAATACATTGGCATGGCTTGCTGTACTTAACATAAGCGTTAAGCCAACTGCCGCAGCAATTTTTTTAATTTTCATCCTTTATTATTCCCATAGTGTAGTGGTTGTTTTTGCTTGAAGCGTCTGCCTCAAATTAGTAACCGCAGCACTATAGAAAATAGATGTGACCTCTAAGCGTACTTTTAATGAAAAAAACATGACTAAAGCATTACAAAAATAAGACACAAAAAAGCGCAGCGTTTAAAAACGCTGCGCTTAGCACAATTTACACAGGGATAAATTTATAACATTAAAAACGCGCCTTAAACGATACGCCAAAGTAGCGCTCGGCATCACGCGGAATTTGGTAACGGAAGTTATCGCCACTGTAGGTTGTTGCGTAACTTTCGTCGGTTAAGTTTTTAGCAATAAGCGATACTCTAAATGCATCATCTTTAAACGATAAGCCAACACTGGCATTTAAAATACCGTAATCAGGTAGTAACGCCGCGGGGTTAAACTCGCCTACATTATTTGGTAGGTCTGAATATTGCTCGTCGGTGTAAATGTAAGAGCCGTTAATGTGAATATTAAAGTCGTGCTCTGTTTCAATAAAGTAATCAGCACTTAGTGAGTATTTTAAATCTGGCGAAAAAGGCACATCTAAGCCAGAGCGATCAGTACATGAACCCTCAGCTACTTCTGCCGGACAATTAAATTCGTCAATTTCAGCCTGAATGTACGCAATCCCCCCGGTTAAAGTAAGTGAGTCGGTAGCCGCCCACATAAAATCAACCTCAGCACCTTGCGTGCTTACATCACCGGCATTAGTTAAGCGGGTAATACAGGTACCGTCCGAACAGTCAAAGTTATTGGCTTGAAAGCCTTCAATTTCGGTTCTAAATACAGCAAAGTTAAATACAAAGTCGCGGCTTGCGTATTTATAGCCAAGCTCGTACGCATCTGACTCCTCTGGTGCAATTTCGCGGCTATCGTTATCAGGGTTAAAGTTATAGTACACGTTAAACCCAGGGCCTTTGTAGCCTTGCGAGTAAGTACCGTAAACCATTTGGCCATCGCCTAAATCGTATTGCATACCTAAACGACCCGACACGTTGGTTTCTTCTGCACTGCCTGATTCATCAGTATTTAGTGCAGCTGAGCGTACACCTACACCGGTGCGACCAAATTCGTCATTGCTTACGCGACGGTGTGTGTACGACACTTCATCGTCGGTGTAGCGAATACCAAACAGTACGCGTAAATCTTCAGATAAATCGTAAGTACCATCAGCAAAGGCTGCCCAGTTGTTAAACTCGGTGCTCATATACGCGGTGGCCGATACAATATCGTTAGCATTACAGCTTACACCTAGGCTTTGCGTGTAAGTGTCTAAATCGGCCAATGCAGCATCAAGCTCTGCACCGGTTAAGTTATTTTGTGCGTAATACGCCATGGCAGCGTCTAGCTGGCCTGCGTTATTTTGACAACTCGCGTCACGGGTAAAGTTACGCTGCGAGTCCATGTTCCAGTAAAATAAACCAGCCACATAGTTAAACGGGCCTGCTAGGTTAGAGGTCACTCTAAATTCTTGCGAAAACTGATCCCACTGCTGTGCACCTAAGTCGTGTAATTGAAAGGGCGCGCCAAATACTGGCTCGTTACTGTCGCCAGCAATCGAGGTAAAGTCACCTTCGCGGTATTCGGTGTTATCCCACGAGCGCTGTGCTGTAATTGACGTATACGTGTAGTCGCCAATGGTTTTATCAACCTGTACCGAAAACGCGCTGTGTTCGTCAATTGTGCGCGACTCATAGTCGTGATCCACTTTGCGCTGGTCTAGGTCTATATCGGCAACACCATCAACAATGCCATTGCTGTTAGGCGCAGCTTGCGAATCTGGGTTACGGCCACTTGGTAGGGCTTCTAAATCGGCACAACAGTCGTCGTCGGCGTTATAAAATTCGGCAATAAATTTAACGTTTAAATCATCGCTTGGCTCGTATTTAAATACAGCACGTGCACCTTCACGGTCGTAGCCGTTTACTTTTTCGTTGTTGTAAACGTTATCAATGTAGCCATCAAACTTACCTTTAAATACGGTTAGGCTTGCTGCTAAATCATCGGTTAAACCGCCACTTACCACGCCTTTAAAGCGGTATTCGTTATCTTGATAAAATGAAGTTTCTACGCTGCCGGTTGTATCGTACGAAGGGTCTTTGGTTGTAATGTTTACCACACCCGCTGAGGCATTTTTACCAAATAAAGTACCTTGTGGGCCGCGCAGCACTTCAATGCGAGATACATCGTATAAATCGGCAAAAGCTTGACCAGAGCGGCCAAGCACCACGCCATCAACCACGGTTGCTACACTTGGTTCAGCGGCAATACTAAACGAAATAGTACCAATACCACGCACCGTTAGCGCTGAGTTACGCGTTGTTGTGCCTTTTCTAAAACTTACCGAAGGCACAAGTGACTGCAGGCCTTCCATGTTATTAGCAAATGCCGAATCTATCTGATCACTATTAAGTACAGACACCGCTAGCGGTACTTCGTTTAGGCTTTGCGTTCGTTTTTGTGAGGTTACAACAATTTTTTCAAACTTATCGTTATTGTTTTGCTCTGCTTGTTGTTCAGTTTGCTCTTGCTGCGCATGTGCTTGCGTGCTTAGCGCTAAACCCGTTGTCATTGCTAACGTGACTGCCAAGCTTAAGACGGACTTTTTAGCTCTCATGTCATTCTCCAAATTGTGCGTGTGTGCTGTTAAATTACCGCGCTAGCAAGTGTGTGGGTTGCTAAAAAGCGGTGCCAGAGTGTTGTAGTTATTTTCCTTATATCTCTTATGTCTTATATAAGAGATATAAACTTAAACAAACTCATCCTTTATTGCAAACATTATGTGAATAAAATGTGATTTAAAATTTGTATAAAGAATATAACGGCGCGTTATGCTCGCTCTAAGCCAATATGCGCCAAGCTGCTTGTGTAGCGTTTGTGCCATCGGCGTAAGCTCCACCAGCTAAGCACAAAGGCGCTAGTCCAAACGGCAACTAAGCTCGGTACAAAGTAAACGCTGGTGCCACCAACAAGTCCAAGAGGAGAAAACAGTATGTACAGGCTTACAATTAAGCTCACCAGTACAATGGCGCAAGGCAGCGCGTATTTCCAAGGGCTTAGGTTTACCTCGGCTTTGCGGGTAAATTTCCACGGGGTGGCAAGGGGTTTGTAGTAACCAATACCTAACATAATGGCCAGCTCAATAAAAAATAATATGGCGTAAATATGGATAAAGTTAATATCTACGTCCCACACAAATTTAAGCAAAGTGTAGGCAATAACATGAAAAACAATAGCCACTTTAGCGCCCAGTGCAGGCACTTTACGAGTAAATAAACCCACTAACACAATTGTGATGACCGGAATATTGTAAAATCCGGTAAATACACGAATTATGTGCCACAAACCTTCAGGGGCAAACATCAGTAACGGCGCAGTAATAAACGATAAAACAGCAATTACAATACTGGTGGTTTTAGCCACTTTAATTAGCTTTTCGTCGCTTACTTGGTCTTTTTTCATGGGTTTGTATACATCTAAACAAAACAACGTGGCGGCACTATTTAACAGCGAATTAAACGAGCTAAATACCGCACCTAGTAGCACCGCTAAAAAGAACCCAGATAAGTACTGAGGCAGTACATCTTTAACTAAATGTGGGTAAGCTAAATCTATGGTTTGTAAGCTTTCGTGTTTATAAAGGTGATACGCTATAACGCCTGGGATCATCATCATAAAGGGTACTAGCACTTTAAAGTACCCTGAAAACAACACGCCCTTTTGGCCTTCTACTAAGTTTTTAGCGCCCAGTGTACGCTGGATCACGTACTGATTGGTGCCCCAATAAAATAAATTGGCGAGGATCATACCGGTAAAAATGGTGCCAAATGGCACGGGATCGTCGCTGCTACCAATGGCGTTGAGCTTTTCGGTATCGGTGTTTACTAGGGTGCTTAAGCCATCGGCAAAGTTACCATCGCCAAGGGCAATAAGGCCAAGTGTTGGCACTAAAATACCAATAATTAATAGCCCAACACCGTTAATGGTATCTGATACGGCAACCGCCTTTAAACCACCAAATACCGCGTATATAGCGCCCACAGAGCCTACAATAATAATGGTGACAATTAAGCTTGCTTGGTAGCTTAAGTTTAATAAAGTAGGTACATCAAATAACCTAAGAACAGCGATTGATCCTGAGTACAAAACAGAAGGGATCGTTATAAAACAATACCCTACCATAAATAAGATCACCGTCATGCGGCGTACGGTATCATCAAAACGATCCCGTAAAAATTCAGGCAAGGTAGAAAATGCGCCGGCTAAATAGCGCGGTAAAAAGATCAGCGCCATTATAATGGTTGATATCCCAGCTGTTACTTCCCACGCCATAGAACTTAGGTTGTAACCATAGGCTGAGCCATTAAGGCCAATAAGTTGTTCGGCCGATAAGTTAGTGAGGATCATTGACCCCGCTATAAATGTACCTGTTAAACCACGCCCCGCTAAAAAGTAGCCGTCTTGGGTGTTAACTTCCCCTTTGGTTTTTTGGTACGAGATATATCCTACCAGCGCCATAAACGCCAGGCACGATAGCAGTGTCATGGTAATGTTCATACCTTCCATCTTGCGCCCCTTTTAGCTTACTTTACTCGGTAAAAAGTAAGCTAATATCTTTATTATTGTGTGTGTTACGTGTGTTGTGTGTGTTTGCTATTTACCGAGTTTTATTTTGGCCATGCTGTTAGCTGGCTCATGTCTTGCTCTGTGTGTTGAACCTCTGGGCCGAGCATGAGCGTATCGCCTTTACGAACAAATACGGCCATTTGTGTAAGCTCAAGTGTTTCTTCGTAATACTTACCGCCCTCGTAAGTTTGCCCGTCAGGAAAGCTCAGCCATTCCCCTTGCGGTAAGTAAAATTTAACTTTACCGTTTGGTACTACACATGGCACAACAAGGAGTTTTTCGCCGCACATAAATTGCTGATCAAAACGATGTGCCAGCACCTCATCAGGAAATGCCAGTGCCATGGCACGCTGAATAGGCAGCCCTGTTTGCTGCGCTTGCTCTGCACACACTTGTAAGTACGGAATTAACTGATAGCGTAATTTAAGCGCTGCAAATACGGCGTCACTTGCTTGCTCGGTGTATGACCAGGGTTCGCGTGGGCCAATACCATGTAAGCGCATATGCGCACTAAATACCGACGCTTGCGCCCAGCGTACATAAAGCTCTGCATCGCGCGTATCTTTGTAAAAACCGCCAATGTCGGTTGCAAAAAATGGCCCGCCCGACATGCCCCACGCTAAGCTGCCGCGAATGCTCGCTGCTAAGCCTTGCCAATCGGCTTGTGGATCGCCGCCCCATTGTGCTGGGAATCGTTGGCTGCCAGTCCATGCCGATCGGCTAAACAAAAATGGCCCTGTTTTACAGTATTTTTCGGCGGCTTCATAAACGCAGCGGTTGTATAACATGCTGTATACGTTGTGTAATCTTATACCGCTGTCGCCACTGTGCGATACCATGTTTTCATCTTCTAGCTGTTCGCCAAAGTCTGCTTTTATCATGTCTACGCCAAGTTCAAACAATGGCTTGTGCGATTCGAGCCAGTATTCGTAAGCATCGGGGTGAGTAAAATCTAAAATTCCCGACTCAGGTAATGGCGTAAGTACTTCGCCAAAGGGGCTTAAATCCCACTCATATTGATACGCTTTACCTGTGCGTTTGTCTTTTATTAGCCAACCGTTTTCGGCCGCTTTAGCAAATAATGGGTTGTTTACCGAGATCATCGGGTATTCCCATACACAAATTTTAAAATCCATGGCTTTTAGTTCATCAAGCACAGGTTTTGGGTCGGCGTAACGGGTTGGGTCCCATTCAAAGGCAAAGCGGGTGTCGGTGTCTTGCCATGCACGGCCATCAAGGGTAATTACATCACACGGCATGTTTTTAGCGCGCACTTCGCGGGCAACACTTAATAACTCGTCGGCGTCTTTGTAATATGCTTTTGATAAAATAACCCCAAAGCTCCACTGTGGTGGCACCGGCGCAAAACCAGTTAGCTCGCAGTAGCGATTAATGCTTTGTGCAGGCGTTTGCTCTTGATATAAAAATACATCTAATGCGTCGTCTTCTACTAAACACACATAAGCACGTTGCGACCAAAGTGCGTAACCTACGCCATGTGTAACGGGCGCTGGCGTGTGTACAAATAAGTTCCAGCCCTCAGGGCTCCAAGCGTATGGCGTATTTTTATATGATTTTTCGGCGTTTACGCCCAGTGCATCATGGTTGTATGAGCGAATAAGCTGGCCGCGTTTATCAAGCTTGCCCCACTTTTCGCCAAGGCCGTAAACGGCTTCGTCATAATTAAGCTCTAGGCTTAAAATCCAGCCGCTATCGGTTTTCGCCAGTGGCGGTAAACGGTGCTGGCGCACAAAGTGGCCATCGGTTGCTGATTGCTGAACTAATTTATCGTTTTTATAAAGCTTAAAGTGAAACGGGTCGCTGTAAAATTCTAAGCGGTACTCACCGGCGGTGGCTGCAAAGCCTTGGTCTAATTTATTAAGTGATAGCGGTAAGTTAGAAGGGGTGGTGGTTAATATTTTAAACGTCTCGTCATGCGTGGAGCCTGCATTTAAACGTAAACCAAACTGGCTTATGGTAACGCTAACCTCGCCAAATTGGGTCGGTAAAACTAGCACATGGCCTTGTAATTTAGGCTCTGCAGTTAAGCGTGCTGGCTCTATTGCGTTCCAGTCTGGCTCACGTAATTCAAATGCATTCATGGGAGTTCCTTAACCAATTATTAGTCTTGTATAAGACACAAGTTAAATAATTGTAATCCCCATGTCAACGTAAATAAACTCAAGTAAGTTTATTTACGTTACTTGCTGCAAATTCAACCATCAAAGATCAACACGCCCTTGATTTAAAATATACCCGGTGCCGATGTTGCCACCAGTGATACACCACTTAAACCAAGCAATGTTATTGCTATTATACGAATCCATTTTGCATCAACGTAAGGCGTTAATTTGCGAGAAAATTGCGTTACCAACAACACCAGCGGTATTGCCCCCGCAATTAAAAACATAACGTCGAGCTCGGGTAAGGTGCCAAACAATGCAATACTTACACGTACTAAGCCGCCAATGGTAAATACCGCAAGTAACGTGCTACGTATGGCCTCAATAGACCAACTTTGTTTATAGCACTGAAAAACCAGCGGCGGCCCCGAGGTTGAAAACAGCCCACCCAGCAAGCCACTTACGCCGCCAGCAATTAAAAACGAGCCACGCCCGCTTTGCTTATTTGCTCTATCACGGCCAATTAGCATTAAGCCACAGCACAATAAAATACTAATCCCTAAAATAAAGTTTAAAAACTGCGTTAAATGCGCCGACATATATTCAAGCAATATAAAACCTAACAGCATTAGCGGAATACCGGTATACAACATAAGTTTAAGCTCGGGCAGTTTTACTGCACTGCGGTTTTTTACCACCACAGTGGTTGAGTTAACCAAGCCTAATAAGCTGACTAAAAATGTAGTCGCGGTGAGCGGTAAAACATCTAGCAGCGTAAAGCTTGCAACCACCAACAACCCAAAGCCAAACCCGCTTAGCGTTTGCATTATGGTGGCTAGGCTTAGGCACAGCGCCATAAGCAAGATGAGTTCTAACGAAATACTGAGCACTTTAAATATCCTAGATGTGCGCTATTGTAGTGTAACGATTTGTTTTTAGGCATAATGTAAAAACAAACTACACGGCAATAGTTCACAATTAATTGAGCTTGCGCAAAGCTGCGCAAAAGTTTTCACCTATGATATAAATACAGGTGGATTAAATTTAATGGTAAATAACAATGAGTAACTCTATGTTTGATCACAAATTAAGTGGCCCAAGCTTGGCTTTTCAACCACTTTACTTACAAGTGGCTGATTATATTAAACAGCTCATTGTTGAAAGACGCTGGGTGCCTGGCGAAGTATTACCAAGCGAATTTCGTCTTGCTGAAGAATTTAACGTAAGCCAAGGCACTGTTCGTAAAGCGCTTAATTTATTAACCGACGATAAAATAGTTACTCGTCGCCAAGGTGTTGGTACGTTTGTATCTGAGCACACCGCGCAAGATGCTCTGTTTAGGTTTTTTCCGCTGCAGGCCGATGGCAAAGGCGCCGACCTACCTAAAGCCGAGCTATTATCGGTTGAACTTTGTCCTGCACCAAAAGATGTAATCGATGCCCTGCAACTTAATAAAAAAGACAAAGTCACAAAGCTTGTCCGCAGACGTATTCTCGATAACGAATTTTGCATGACCGAAACTATATACCTACCGCAAAGTTTCTTTCCTGATATACATCAAAGTAGTGATATTCCGCATACATTGTATCATTACTACCAAACCAAATTTAACCAAACCGTACATAAAACCCAAGACAGCATTAAAGCCGTTTTAGCAGATGAAACCGATGCTAAACTACTTGCTATTAAAGCCGGTGACCCACTGTTGTTGGTATCGCGCATTACCGAATCAATCGAAGGTAAACGCATAGAATACCGTTTGAGCAAATGCCGTAGCGATCACTACCACTACCAAATTGAACTTGATTGATACTGTTCATATTAACGCGCACTTATTAAATATTTTTTAAAGGCAGCAAACGCTGCCTTTTTGCTGCCTGTAGGTTTTTAGCCCCTTTCATTTATTCCTTACGCGTTAACATAGTGTTGACACTGTTAGATTCGTATAATAACTTACGTCTTATACAAGACCAAAGTCATTATGCAATTTTAACAGGAATTCCCAATGAGTTCATTAAATAACATCCCGCCAGTTGGGTTCGGTTTATGGAAAGTAGCACAAGAAGATTGCGCGCAAACAGTGTACCAAGCTATTAAAGCAGGTTACCGCCACCTTGATTGCGCATCAGACTACGGCAACGAAGAACAAGTGGGCGATGGCATAGCCCAAGCAATTAACGACGGACTTTGTACCCGCGAAGAATTATGGGTTACGTCAAAACTATGGAATACCTTTCATGCGCCAGAGCATGTAGAGCTAGCAATTGATAAAACCTTGAGCGATTTAAAGCTCGACTACCTCGACTTATACTTAATTCACTTTCCGATTGCGCAAACGTTTGTGCCAATCGAAACACGCTACCCGCCAGAATGGTTTGTAGACCCAGATGCACAAAATCCACAAATGGAGCTGGCAAAAGTGCCACTGCATTTAACGTGGCAAGCAATGGAAGAGCAAGTACATAACAACAAAGCAAAACGCATTGGTGTGTGTAACTACTCAAGCGCACTTATTCACGATTTAATGACCTACGCCACAATTAAACCCGCCATGCTGCAAATTGAGTCGCACCCATATTTAACGCAAGAGCGCCTAGTAAGGCTTGCCAAACAGTATGATATTCCGATTACGGCGTTTTCACCGCTGGGTGCGCTTTCGTACCTTGAGCTTGAAATGGCCGATCAAACTGAGTCGGTGCTTGAGCAAAGCGTTGTAAAAGCTGCGGCGCAAAACCATGGCAAAACCCCCGCACAAGTTGTGCTGCGCTGGGGCGTGCAACGTGGCACCGCCATTATTCCAAAAACCTCTAAGTTTGAGCGCATGAAAGAAAACCTCGCGCTGTTCGACTTTGAATTAACCGAGCAAGAAATGGCGCAAATTTCTGCGCTTAATAGCAACCGCCGTTTTAACGATCCTGGGCACTTTTGTGAAGCTGCCTTTAACCGTTTTCACCCTATTTACGATTAGGATAATAACATGTCAGCTACCGAACTTAACTATGCCCAAGTGCCTACTCAATTAACGTTTGATGACTCGGTTTTTCCGTGCATTGTGGTTAATAACAATAACGCCAGCACCGTTGAAGAAGCGGTAGCTTTTATTCGCGCTCACAAAAGCGAGTTGGCTAAAAAACTACGCAGCTCAGGTGCTGTATTGTTTAGAGGCTTTCCAATTAATAGCGCCGAAACCTTTGATACGTTTTCAGCGGGGTTTGATTACGACAACTTTACCTACCAAGAGTCGCTCTCTAACGCGGTACGTATTAACTTTACCGAACGTGTATTTACCGCTAACGAAGCCCCCAAAGATGTAGAAATTTACCTTCATCACGAAATGGCACAAACACCTATTTCGCCAAGTAAGCTGTTCTTTTTTTGTAAATCGGCAGCTGAGGAAGGCGGCGCGACACCGCTTTGTCGCTCAGATAAATTATTTAGCGCATTAAAGCAATATGATAGCCAATTAGCCGATGACTTTGAGCAAAAAGGCTTAAAATACACCACTTACATGCCCGCAGCCGACGATGCTACATCGGGTCAAGGGCGCAGCTGGAAAAGCACCCTAAGTGTTGAAACCAAAGAAGAAGCGCACAGTAAACTTACTGAGCTAGGTTATGAGTGGGAATGGTTAGAAGATGGTTCCTTAAAAGCAATTACCCCTGTTTTACCCGCTGTACTTACCCTAGAAAATGGCGTCCAGGTTTTTTATAACCAATTAATAGCCGCTTACATGGGCTGGAAAGGCGTACGCGAAAATCCATCGGTTGCTATTACCTTTGGCGATGGCAGCGCTATTCCTAAAGCGGGACTTGAAAAAATTGTTGAGCTATCAAAAGACTATACCTTCGATTTAGCCTGGCAAGATGGCGATGTAGCTTTAGTTGATAACGAAATGGCTATGCATGGCCGTCGCCCATTTACTGGCGAGCGTAAACGCCAAGTACTTGTAGCTCTGACTGCAGCTAACGCCTAATGCAAAGCTTAACCAATGCGCTAAAGGTAAAAATTTCCCCATTATGGCAAGGCGCTAGTATTGCAGCAATGACTGGCCTTGCCGCTTTATTTTTAAGTGAACACTATGGCGCACCCGCTATGCTATTTGCCTTATTATTAGGCATGGCGGTGTCGTTTTTATATCAAAGCGACAGCCCATGCGCTAAAGGCATAGACTTTACCGGCACCACGGTTTTACGCGTAGGCATTGTGTTACTGGGCACTCGCATTGCGTTAGGTGATTTAATTACACTGGGTTGGCAAACCGCGTTAATGCTAGCTGGCGCTATATTTACCACCATTCTTTTAGGGGTTGTACTTGCCCGGGTATTTGGTTTACAAAAGCGTTTTGGCGCACTCACCGGAGGGTCAGTCGCTATTTGTGGTGCATCGGCAGCACTGGCTATTTCATCTATTATGCCCAACAGCGAGCATAAAGAGCGCGATACCTTACTGACTGTAATTGGCGTAACGGCTATGTCGACCATTGCGATGATTTTATACCCGATTGTGGTTAACTACCTTGAATTTGACGCCCACAACGCCGGCGTATTTTTAGGTGGCACCATACACGATGTAGCCCAAGTAGTCGGTGCGGGTTATTCGGTATCGCCCGAGGCAGGCGATATAGCAACACTGACCAAGCTAGTACGCGTGGCCATGCTGTTGCCTGTAGTACTTATTATGATGGTTGTGATTAACCACTCAAATAAAGGTAACCATGGCGAGCTGCCAAAAGTACCGGGGTTTTTAATTGGCTTTGTAATTTTAATGATTATAAACAGCACCTTTAACCTGCCAGCAATTATACTCGAAACTGCTAACGAGCTTTCTCGATTCTTTTTAATTGCCGCCATCGCTGCCATTGGTATGAAAACAAACCTAGGCAAACTCACCGAGGTAGGTTTAAAGCCAATAATAATGATTATTGCCGAAACCATTTGGATAGCACTGTTAATACTTGGCTTTGTATTGTGTAGCTAAGCATTAAACCTTGAGCGTATTGATTGGATTGCCTACAATAGCGCATCACTTTTTAATAAAGATTAAAATCATGACCGATTCAACAAAACCAGCATTACCTGATCAGCTTTCTATTAATCCACGCAGCAAACACTACGTAGAAGAAGTGTTTGAGCACGAAATTGGCGTAAAGCTAAACGGTAAAGAACGCTTTGATGTAGAAGAGTACTGCATTAGCGAAGGTTGGATTAAAATTGCCGCACCTAAAGCGCTAGACCGCCGCGGCCAGCCTTTACTTATGAAAGTAAAAGGTACGGTAGAAGTATTTTATAAGTAAGGTTTAGCCTACTTAAACAAGCGACTCTCCTGCGAGATGTCGCTTTTTTTATACCTGAAAATAAGCAATGAGCTTTTTTCATGTGAGTAATGATGAAGTTTCATTATGATTTTATAAAAAACATGGTTGAATAGCGCCATATTGTACAGATACACAAAGGCTTGTTATGAATAAACTCACTATTTTAGATGGCGGCATGGGACGCGAACTTAAGCGCATGGGCGCGCCGTTTACACAGCCACTATGGAGTGCACAAGCATTAATAGAAGCTCCGCACTTTGTAACTCAGGCTCACCAAGGCTTTATAGATGCCGGCGCTGAAATAATTACCGCAAATAGCTACGCCTGTGTACCCTTTCATTTAGGTGAAGCGCTATACCAAGCTCAAGGTGCAGCTCTTGCACAGCAAGCGGCGGTCATCGCAAAAGAAGTTGCTCAAAACGCTAAACAAAATGTATTAGTAGCGGGTTCATTACCTCCCGTTTTTGGCTCTTACCGCCCTGAACTATTTGAAAGTAAGCGCGCATTTACTATTTTAGATACGCTATACAAGGCGCAAGACGAACACGTAGATTTATGGATTGGCGAAACCATATCAAGCATTGAAGAAGCACACGTTATGGCAAGCGTACTTAAAGGCTCAAATAAGCCATGTTATTACGCATTTACTTTAAATGATGTGGAAAGCGAGCAAGCAAAACTTCGATCTGGTGAGCTTGTAAGTGACGCTGTAGCGGCTTTGCTTGAACAAGATGTTGCGGGTATTTTCTTTAATTGCTCAATTCCTGAGGTTATAGAGCAAGCCTTTAGCGATACCAACGCGGTATTAGCCAAGCAAAATAAAAGCGTTATTTTAGGCGCATTTGCTAATGGCTTTACACCTATCGCGCATGATTACAAAGCCAACGAAGGCTCACAAGCGTACCGCGATATTTCACCTGCAGAATACCTAGATTTTGCAAAAACGTGGTACAGCCAAGGCGCAAGCATTATTGGTGGATGCTGTGGCATAGGCCCAGAATTTATTGAAGTACTGGCCAACTGGAAACAACAACTCGAAAGCGCTTAAGCTTTTAGGACTTTTTAAATATTAGGGCTTATTTGTTATTACCCAATCAAGCCCTTGTATCGCTGTAGTAGGAAATGCGGTTGCATGGCTCGCCCCTTCAATAACGACGCTTTTTAGTTCAATATTATCACTGCTAAGTTCATTAATTTTTTGCGTTAGCAGCTTTGCCCCTTCCACCATATTTTGACCTTCACCAAAACTTGGGGTTTCCTTTGCGCCTACCGATATATAAACCTTAGTAGGCACTTTAGGTTTATGTGCTTGTAGCGCTAAAATTGCATTGTTATTAAACCAAACTGATGGGCTGCCAATAATATAATTGTTAAATAAATCGGGCATCGTAAATAAAATAGTGGCACCAAATAAGCCGCCTAAAGAGTTACCTATATAAGTTTTTTGTGTGCTACTTGCTCGGTAGTTACTTTGTACAAATGGCAGCACAGTATTTTTTAAAAACAGCGCATGGTTTTTCGCGTTACCGGTTTGTTTTTTCCAGCTTTTAGCCTTGTTTGGTGTGTAGTCTCTAATTCGGCTATTAGACCCTTTGGAGCCTTTTTCGTAGCTGATGGCGACGATAATAGCCTGCTGCATTTTACCGCTATTCATAGGAAACCGTGTAGCTCCCGCCACAATAGGAAACGTATACGGTGCATCGGTTAAGTAAATAACCGGATATATTTTTTCAGGGTGCTTTTTATATGACTTAGGGAGTTGAATAAAAACAGGATATACCCGATTGGTTACGGGCTCAGTGAGTTCAATAACACTGCTTCTAGGGATTTGGTAAGGGGTATTTGCGCTTAATTTAAAACATATTAAAGCGCAAAGTAACATCAGGGATTTTAAAGCAGTATTCATTAATCTAAGCCAAGCGTAATAAACTAATATTGGATGATTACTTTAACCTACTTTTAGCTTTAGGCTATTAAAAATTTAAACTCCGAGCTTTGAAAGGCAGTGCTACACGTTAGTTGTTTGTAGCACTAACAACGCTAAGCTACCTGATCGGATTCATCGCCTGAACACGGGCAATTATCATCATTTTGTTTAAGGCATTGTTGGTAATTAAACCAATGAGCCACAGCAATAAACGCTGAGCCTATTAAGGTTAGCGCTTTTTCGGCTATTTCATGCCCTAGCAATACCGCACATATCATAAAAGACAGCCCAATAACGCCACAGGCCATATAACGTTTACGCTTATGCTTTTTACAGCCTAAGCTCAATGCTAATAAACTGGTGGGCAATACCGCCGCTAGAATCCATAAATGAAATTGTTCACTATCTATTTGCAGTACAGCAAAGCTTGGCAATAGCGCTAAAATAACCGGGGTTGCAAAACAATGTACTGTACACATTAACGATAACCCAATCGCCATACGATCCATAACACTTTGACTCGACTTCATTATTTCCTCTAATAAATTAGTGCCTCTACTCAAAAGCGTTACTTTTAAGGAGACATTTTAGTAACAACAGTTAATTACTATTGATACATTATAACATTTCTCGCATACTTGATATAATATAACATCTAACAAGGTAGTCAAATGAAACCTAGATCACAATTAGCTGTTCTCATCGCAGC
Organism: Pseudoalteromonas sp. S3785; assembly: GCF_005887365.1. Taxonomy (NCBI): domain Bacteria; kingdom Pseudomonadati; phylum Pseudomonadota; class Gammaproteobacteria; order Alteromonadales; family Pseudoalteromonadaceae; genus Pseudoalteromonas; species Pseudoalteromonas sp. S3785. The sequence continues at coordinate 70,288 of NZ_PNCT01000040.1, forward strand.
TTTATTACCAGCAAGTGTGCTGGCATCCACAATTGAAGGCGTTGTTTTAAATAATCAAGGTAAAGTGGTTAATAATGCAACAGTAGAAGTAGAAGGCTCAGACCTTAAAGTAACTACCGATGAAAACGGTAAATTTGTACTAACCGAGCTAAACAATGGCTTAAAAGAGCTTCATATTGTGGCTCCTGGTTATGCGCATCTTCATCGCGATATAACAATAATTAATAATGAAAACCAATCGGTTACGTTTAATTTAACGCGCTCGCCTATTGAAGTTATTGATATTGAAGCAACCCCTATTCATATGTCGGCAATGGAATCTGCCTCACCTGTTAGTGTTTTATCTGGCGAACAACTAAGGCGCCAACAAGCTGCAACACTTGGCGATAGCCTTGAAAAACTCCCAGGCGTAAATACAAATTTTCACGGTAAAGTAGCCAGTACGCCTATTATTCGTGGTTTAAGCGGCCCGCGTGTACTTATTACTCAAAATGGTCTTGATGTAAGTGATGTGTCGCGCGTTGGGCCCGATCACTCTGTTGCATCGGAGGCATCTACCGCACAACAAATTGAAGTATTACGCGGCCCAGCAACATTGTTTTACGGCAGTGGCGCGATTGGCGGTGTGGTTAATGTGGTAGATAGCCGCGTACCCACTGACAGCACAACACGCGGTGAGTGGAACCTAGAGCAAAACTCGGTTGATAACCAAAAAGTAGCCTCGTTTAATGCCACCACAGGCACAGACTCGGTGGCTTTTTACGCCGATGCATTTTGGCGTGAATCCGACGACTACGAGGTACCTGTAGCCGCTGATATAGATGGCGATGGTGAAGGCCATAGTGGCGATTACAAAGTTGAAAACAGTAATGAAGAGTCTGACGGATTTACTGTTGGCGCTAGCTATTTAATGGATAACGGCTTTATTGGTTTAGCGGTAGAGCAATTTAACCGTCAATACGGCATTCCAGGCCATACACACGGCGAGGAAGAAGAGGAAGAGCATAGCGACGAAGAAGAGAGCGTATTTGCTGATTTAGACCAAACTAAGGTGCAATTATTAGGTGAGTACAACCTAGATAATAAATGGCTAAACAAAGTAAACCTGCGCGCCGGACACACCGACTACGAACACGCTGAAATTGAAGGTGGCACTGTAGGCACCACATTTAAAAACGAAACAAATGAATTACGTGTAGACCTACTGCATAACCAATTTAACGAGTGGAATGGCGGCATTAGCTTTCATTACAAACAAAGCGATGTTGAAGCACAAGGTGAAGAGGCCTTTACGCCTCCATCAGAAACTGAAAGCTTTGCTGTAGCATTAATGGAAGAGAGGCACTTTGGTGATTTTTTAGTCCAGGTAGGTGGGCGTATTGAGCGTGTAACCATTGAAGCAGGCGACGTATTACTGCCAAATATTGACGCACATGCACACGATGAAGCAGAAGAAGCCGACGAGCATGACCACGACCATGAAGAAAGTGCAGAAACCACTCGCGTATTTGACGTAGAGCATGAATTTACGCCAGTCAGTTTATCGGCAGGCGTAGTGTGGGATTTTACCCCTAACTATAACTTAGGCCTTTCTGTATCGCGCTCTGAGCGTGCGCCTTCTGCCTCTGAGTTGTTATCGTTTGGACCTCACATTGGTACTGGCAATTACGAAGTAGGCGCACTCTTTGACTTAGACGAAGACGGCCACTTGGGTTTATCTGATCAAGCAATAGATCTGGAAACAGCCAATAATATCGATTTAACCCTGCGTAAAACTCAAGGCGATGTTGGCTTTATTTTAAATGCCTTTTACAACCAAGTAGATAACTACTATTACCAAATAGACACCGGTTTATTCGCCGAAAGTGGACACGATCATGGCGATGAAGAAGAAGGCGTTGACGAGCACGACCATTCAGCGGAGCTACCGGTTTATTTATTTAAAACAGACGACGTAATTTTACACGGGTTTGAAGCGCAAATAGCGTGGCAATTAACCGATGAATTTAAAGTAGATTTATTCTCAGATTATGTGCGTGCACGCCTTAAAGATGGCGGCGATTTACCACGTACACCACCGCTTCGTTTTGGCGGCGAGCTAAGCTATCAAACCGATAAACTCAGTGCGAATATTCACGTTACTCGCTATCAAAAGCAAGACCGTACTGCCCCACAAGAAACAGCCACAGACGGTTACACATTAGTTGATGCGAGCATTTCTTACGATCTTTCAATATTAAACCAAGATATGTCTGTGTACCTACAAGGTACCAACTTAACAGACACAGAAGCACGCGTGCACAGCTCGTTTGTGAAGAATATAGCGCCACGTCCAGGACGTAGTTTTGCGCTAGGTATTCGCGGTTATTTTTAAGCATAAAAAAATTATAATTAAAGGAAATAAACATGAAAAAACTATATAAATTAAAGCTTATTGCATTGGCAATTAGTACTACATTTATCACAGCTTGTGGCGATGCAGAAACCAACATCGTGGAACAAGATCCTATTGTGGTAGAAGATGAACACGATCACGACGATGATGACGATCACGACCATGACGACGGCTTTACCATAAGCTCACTAGGCAGACTTGCAGTACTAGCCGGGGATAGCAACGAAGCGAGCTTTTTTGATTTAGACGATAACGCCCTGCTTGATACATTTGTATTAAACGATGAGTCAAATACGTTGTCGGCTTCGCCTGACTTTCGTTACGCTGTAATTACAAATCGAACTCAAGATTACCTAGGGTTTATAGACGGTGGTATGTGGCGCGAAGATCACGGTGAGCACTTACATGATTACGAGCAAGGCCCTGCGTTTAGCAGCTACGAGCTAACAAGTGGCAGCCGTCCTACACACTTAATGACCCACGACGGTCAATTAGCCATATTTTACGATGGCGATGCAGAGTCAGGTGCACCAGCTTCGGTTGAAGTATTAACTGATAGCGATATCACTAACGCAACGCCAACACTCCCTGGTATTAGCTACGATATAAATATGCACGGTGTAGCTGAGCCTCGAGGCGAGCATTTGCTATCAACTATTCGTCGCGACGATGCAGAAAATACATCGGTTGCTAAAGTACTGCCAGATCAAGTAGGTGTTTATCATTTTCATGATGGTGAATACGAGCTTGAACAAACCTTAGAGCTTACGTGCCCTGATTTACACGGTGCTGCACAAAACCATGACTATGTTGTGTTTGGTTGTAGTGATGGAGTATTAATAGCGCATGAGCACGATGATGTATACGAAGCACAAAAAGTAGCAAATATAGAAGCAGTAGGCACTGAGCGCATTGGTACTTTATATGGCCACGAAAGTAGCGACACTATTTTTGGTATTGCCGCAGGACACGATGGCAGTGGCTCAGTATTATTGAGCATTCACCCTGAAAATGCCGAAATGGAAGAAGTAGAATTGCAACTAGCCGATGGCGCAAGTGCTGTATCTTATTCTTTCTCAGCCAGTGGTGAACACTTTTTAGTTCTCGACAGCTTAGGCTTTTTAAATGTACTTTCGGGGCATGACCATGACGGCGAAATGCATTGGGAACTTGCAGGCCAAGTTGATATTACCGAACAAGATGTATCAACCATGCCTGAGGGTATGAGCTTTAGCATGACAGTGGCGCAAAATGGTGAGTTTGCTTATGTTGCCGACCCAATAGCTCAACACATAGTGCAAGTACACCTAGAAGACTTAGAGGTTGAAGGTGAACTAGAGTTAACTTTTCCACCAGCAGGCTTAACATGGTTAGGTGTTGCTGAGGTTGAAGATGACCACAACCATTAATTTTACTCTTTAAAATAGAGCACTCCCTTGAAGGTTGGCGTTTTAATGCCAACCTTTTTTTATTCACATTTTGTAACAGACCTTTTATCGCAAGTGCATCGCTATTTATAACCTGATTGTTATGATGTAACCGCTTTTAATATAGGATGTAATTCCATGAAAAAACTAACAACATTGGCTCTTGCCTTGGCTGCGGTTATTGCACCGAGTGTATCGGCCTATGAAACTAAAGACACTCGCTTACTACGCTTTCCAGATATTCATAACCAAAACGTGACCTTTGTTTACAGTGGTGATATTTATATTGCTGATACACAAACAGGGCAAAGCAAACGTTTAACCGACCACATTGGCTTTGAAACATTTCCTAAGTTTTCTCCTGATGGTAAGCGCATTGCGTTTTCAGCCGAATATAACGGCAGCCGCCAAATTTATGTAATTAACAGCGATGGTTCAGATCTTAAGCAACTTACCTACTATAACGATGTTGGCCCAATGCCACCGCGTGGTGGTTTTGATTACCGCGTTTTAGATTGGACAGCCGATGGCAAAAATGTAGTGTTTAGAGCTAACCGCACCCCGTGGGGCAAACGTATGGGCCGCCCTTATATGGTACCAGCCGACGGCGGGCTTGAGCAGCCTTTAGCTATTCCAGAAACTGGCGGCGGTATGCTCTCCCCTGATGGTAGCAAGTATGTTTATACACCCATTGACCGTGAGTTTCGCACCTGGAAACGCACCCGTGGCGGCCGTGCGCAAGATGTATGGGTTTACGATTTAGAAAATAACACCTCAGAGCAACTTACCACTAACCGTGCTACTGACCAGCAACCTACTTGGGTTGGCGACAATATTTATTTTGTATCTGATCGTGATTACACATTAAACCTTTACCAATACCGCAAAGGCAGTGAGCCTAAAAAGCTTACAAACTATAAAAACTTTGACGTGCTTTGGCCATCAGCGGGCCCTAATGCGGTTGTGTATGAAAACGGCGGTTACTTATATCGTTTTGACGCAAAAACACAAAAAAGCGCAAAGCTGAGCATTAATATTGCAGGCGTACGCCAATACGCCATGCCTTACAGCAAAAATGTAAGCGACTTTATTGATTCTATGTCAATTTCTCACGATGGCAAACGTGCTGTATTCACAGCCCGTGGCGAGCTATTTAGCGTACCTGTTAAACAAGGCCCTACGCGTAACTTATCGTACACTCAAAAAAGCCGTGAAATAGACGCAAGCTGGTCGCCAAATGGGCGTTATATTGCCTACATGAGCGATGAAAGCGGCGAGTACGAAATTTACCTAAAAGATCGCAGTAAAAATAATGCCATTAAACAACTCACTAGTAATGGCACTATTTGGCGCTTTACGCCTATTTGGTCACCCGATAGCACTAAGCTGTTGTTTGCAGATAAAAACCACACACTGTGGTGGTTAGATGCAAAATCGGGCAAGCAACATAAAATTGATACCGGCATTTACGACGAAGACGGCATTACTCAGTATACGTGGTCGCCTAATAGCCAAGATATTGTGTATGTTAAAAATAACGAAAACCGTTATGCCTCACTGTGGCACTACAACCTTAAAAAAGAAAAGGTAACGCGCCTAACAGACGAAATGAGTAACGAGCAAAACCCAACCTTTTCGCCAGATGGCCAATACCTATACTTTAGCTCTGAGCGCGACTTTAACCTTACGTTTAGCAGCTACGAGTTTGACTACATGTTTAACCGCGCCACCCGTATTTATGCGGCCGCAGTAAACGATAGTGTAAAACCGCTTATTGCCCTACAAAGTGACGAAACCACAATTGTAAAAGACGATGACGACGAAAAAGAAGACGATAAAAAAGTTAAAAACGCACTGCAAAGCAGCGACTTTATGCAGCGTGTTACCGCGCTTAATGCCCCTGCGGGCAATTACCGCGGTTTAACTGCAGTAAAAGACGGCGTGCTTACACTTGCCAATGGCGGTTTACAGCTTATAGGCACCGAGCACGATAGCGAGCTAGAAACAGTCGCTAAAGGTGTTAGCAATTACACCATATCAAGTAATAGCGAACACTTACTTGTACATACAAGTGGCGGTTACAGCTTAATTGAGCCTAAACCAAAGCAAGACCTAAACGCAAATAAGCTCGATTTAAGCAAAATGACGCTTAAAATTAACCCGCAAGCTGAATGGCAACAAATGTACGTTGAAGGTTGGCGCACACTGCGCGATTGGTTCTACGACGAAAACCATCACGGTCAAGATTGGGATGCTATTTTAGCTAAATACCAACCTATGGCTGATGCTATTAGCCACCGTAGTGACCTTGATTACGTATTGAGTGAAATTGCTGGCGAAATTAACTCAGGTCATATTTACGTGCAATCGGGTGATATGCCAAAAGCCGAGCGTAAAAACCACGGTTTATTAGGTGCTAAGCTTGCAAGCGATCCATCGGGTTACGTAAAAATAGAGCAAATTTTCAAAGGTGAAAACTGGCATGACGATTTCCGCTCACCGCTTGGCACTACAGGCGTAAAAGCACATAACGGCGATTACATTATTGCGGTAAATGGCCGCTCGGTTAAAGATGTTGCTAACTTTTACGAACTCCTTGAAAACACCCAAGGCGAGCAAGTAGAGCTGGTACTAAACAGCAAACCGCGTAGCAAAGGCGCGTGGGAAGTAACTGTAAAACCAGTAGCCAGTGAGCAAGGCCTACGTTATCTAGATTGGGTTAACTCGCGTGCAGCCTACGTTAATAAGCTCTCTGATGGGCGTATTGGCTACGTACACCTACCAAATACCGCGTATGAAGGTAACCGCGCCATGTTTAAAAACTACATGCCGCAAACCACTAAAGACGCCATGATTATTGATGACCGATACAACGGTGGTGGCTTTATTCCTGAGCACATGATCACGTGGCTTGCGCGTAAACCACTTAACTATTGGAAACGCCGCGGTACCGAGCCTACTAAAACACCACAGTTTGCACACGACGGCCCAAAAGCTATGATAATAAACGGCTATTCGAGCTCAGGCGGCGATGCTATTCCTTACTACTTCCGCCAAGCAGGTTTAGGTAAGCTAATTGGTACGCGTACGTGGGGTGGCTTAATTGGTATTTCTGGTAACCCTAGCCTTGTGGATGGCGGGCAAGTCATTGCGGCTACTTTCCGTATTTTAGATACCCAAGGTAACTGGATTATAGAAAACGAAGGCGTTGCACCCGATATTAAAGTGGTTGACCGCCCAGAACTTATTTATAAAGGCCAAGATCCATCAATAGAACGCGCCGTACAAGAGCTATTAAAGGAGCTTAAAGAAAACCCTAAGCAACCTTTAGTGGTGCCACCAGCTCCGTCTAAATTTTAATCTGCTGCATAGCTAAACAAACTAATACCAATAAAAAACCCTGCAAATTTGCAGGGTTTTTTATAATTCGAGTTTAATGACTTATATGTATTGAGGCTTATCTTTTTCTCCAGCCGCTCCATACATCATCTTCTTGGTTGGCTTTTTTCTTCTTTTTCTTACCTGTGCCGGCGGGCTTTGCCATTGGTTTATCGCTTTTAAGTGCAAGGGCCGCATCAAGGTTTGCTTGGTTTACCGCAAAACCGGTTACTTCCTCACGCTCTAAGCGAAGTTTGTTTTTCTTCTCGATTATTTTAAAGTGATGAAAATCTTCGTAATCAATTAACGATAACGCTAAGCCAACTTCACCTGCACGGCCGCTGCGGCCAATACGGTGCATGTAATCAGCGGGGCTGCGCGGTAAGTTAAAGTTAATAACAACAGGCAGTTTGGCAATATCTAAACCACGGGCTGCTATATCGGTGGCAATAAGTACTTCTATTTCGCCGGCTTTAAATTTTTCTATTACGCGAGTACGCTCACTTTGGCCTTTATCACCATGAAATACCTGTGCGTTAATACCACGCTTTTCAAGCTTACCTGCTAAGTGCTCACAGTCTTTTTTAGCGTTTACAAAAATAAGTGCTTGGCGCCATTTGTGTTGCTTAATTAAATGCGCTAAAACCGTGGTTTTTTCGCCTTTATTAACCGTAAATACGCGCTGTACTAAGGTGCTTTCGTCTTTACTTTGAACTTGTATTTCAACTGGGTTAGTTAACAACTCTTGCGTTAATTGTGTGACTTGCTCTGGGAAGGTTGCTGAAAACAACATAGTTTGCTTTTTAGCGGGCATAAGCGCTAATAACTCAGCAAGCTCTTCGGTAAAACCAAGGCTTAGCATGCGGTCGGCTTCATCAAGCACAAGTGTAGTTACATTATCGAGCTTAATCGCGTTACTTGAGATTAAATCGAGCAAACGCCCAGGCGTTGCAACAATAATATCGGCGCCGCCGCGCAGTGCCTGCATTTGTGTATTAACCGACACACCACCAAATACCGCCACCGTTTTAATTGCGCCATTAAAGTTAGCCGAATACGATTTAACGCTATCGGCCACCTGCGTTGCAAGCTCACGGGTAGGTACCAAAATAAGCCCAGTTACAAAGTTACCTTTGCTCGCTGTTTTTTTAGCGCCTTGCTCTAAAAATAGGGTTTGTAGCATAGGCAAAGCAAACGTTGCTGTTTTACCTGAGCCAGTATTAGCCCCCGCAATTAAATCGCTACCAGCAAGTACACTTGGAATCGCCTTAGCTTGAATTGGCGTAGGTTGGCTGTATTCCAAATCGGTTAAACGAGCTTGTAGCTCTGGAATAAGGCCAAGTTCGGAAAAAGTGCTAGGGCTTGTGGCTGAGGTCATATTTATTACGGGCTTATTGCTAAAAAAGTAGCCTGTAATTTTAGCGTATTTAGCGCTTATTAAGTAGGGATTAGTGATTTTAATGTTTTTATAGGTAACCGCTGCGAGTTGTAAAGGTAACTGTAAGCGCAGGCCACACCTACGCTTTGTCCTTTTACATTACTGCATTTTATTTAACTGTGTTTGTAATCTACTTTTAGTCTCTTTTAAGGCATCTAAATAGGGGTATGTGGTATCTACAACATTTAAAGCCGCTTCTATTTTAATAAGTGCCTGTTGTATATTACCTTGTACCTCATAGCCATAACCTAACCCCCATAGTGCATCAACAGATTGTGGGTGATGCTTAACATTATGCTTAAATACTGCCACAGCACGCTCATATTGCTGCCTATTTACTAGATTGTAACCAAGTTGCCTAACCGCCCCCTCTGGGGGTGTTATTTGCTCCCCCCATTGCTGAGATAATGTTTGATAATAAACATCAATAGATTCTATATCATCGCTTAAAGCACTCATGGGCATTTGTTTGGGTAAAAATAAATTATGATAGGCATTAAATACCCCAGCGACGGAAGTCAGGTTATGCGAGATGCCATCAAAAGCATCACTAAAAAAGCGTAAATTTGGCAAGTTATTAGATTGCAAAGCTTGCTGCAGCTCATTGTATCGCTCACGCATTAAGCCTGCTTCTTCGCCAATATTTATATAAACATAGTTATTCAGATCTTTTGATTTATTGATAAACGATTTAGTCGCTTTTACTGATGCGCCATAGTTCCACCAAACGGCAGGGCTGTAAGCAATGTGTGCTTGAAAAAGCTCAGGGTTAGCTTGCATTGTATAAAGTGCAAACACGCCTGCCGCAGACGCTCCTGCGATCACATTATAATTGTGCGTACGGTAACTTTTATTAATTAAAGGCATAAGCTCTTGCTCAATAAATGCTAAAAACGTTGCTGCACCACCGCCTTCACCTACCGGGCCTTGTGGCTCTTTATTCACTGTGGGGTATAAATCTCTTAAGCGATTGGTATTTTCAATAGCGACAATAATAACCTCAGGCGCACGATTATCATTTTGTAAACGCTCCATCACTGCACTTATAAGCGGTATGTTACCCGCGCCATCAAGGCGATAAATGACCGGATAAACTTTGTTTGGATTAGCTTGATAACTCTTTGGAAGCTGTACTACAACTGTGCGTTCTTCGTTTAAAACGGCTGATTTAATAGTATGTGTTTGTTGCGTATAACTAATGGTTTGCTGTTTTAAATCAGGCTCTGCAAATGTGTTATTAGAATAAAATATAAATAAACTACATATAAAAACAGCGGTTAATAAACGCATGACTAATCCTTTAGAAAATAGTGTGTTATTTAATCTAACAGGCTTTGAGGTACAAAAAAAGGCGCATTAAGCGCCTTTTTATCTTTAACAGGTAATTACCAACCTTTTGATTTTACTCAACCGTAACCGATTTAGCTAAGTTACGTGGTTGGTCAACGTCGGTGCCTTTAATTACTGCTACGTAGTACGACAGTAACTGTAATGGCAGTGTGTAAACAATTGGCGCAATAATATCGTCAGTGTGGTTTACGTTGATTACACGCATTGTGTCGTCTGACTCAAAGTGTGAATCTTTATCTGCGAATACGTAAATAATGCCGCCACGTGCGCGTACTTCTTCTACGTTTGATTTAAGCTTTTCTAATAGCTCATTGTTTGGTGCTACAACAATAATTGGCATGTCGGCATCAATAAGTGCAAGTGGCCCATGTTTTAGCTCGCCCGCTGCGTAGGCTTCTGCGTGAATGTACGAAATCTCTTTAAGTTTAAGCGCACCTTCCATTGCAATTGGGTATTGCGAACCACGGCCTAAAAACAGTGAGTGATGCTTGTCGGCAAATTCTTCTGCAAGGTCTGCAATGCCATCTGCAAGCTGTAATGTTTCTTCAAGCTTAGCAGGTAGTACTTTTATAGCATTTACAATAGCACTTTGATCAAGCTGTTTTTCTTGCGCTATAGACGCAGTAAGCATTAACAAACCAACTAATTGTGTTGTAAATGCTTTAGTAGAAGCTACACCAATTTCAGCGCCCGCTTTAGTCATAAAGGCAAGGTCTGATTCGCGCACAAGCGATGAACCCGGTACGTTACAAATGGTCATTGAGGCCATGTAACCTTGCTCTTTAGCTAAGCGTAATGCCGCTAGCGTATCGGCTGTTTCACCCGATTGTGAAATAGTCACAAGTAGGCTATTTTCGTGCACATACGATTGGCGGTAACGAAACTCAGAGGCGATCTCAACATTACAGCTAACGCCTGCAAATTGCTCAAGCCAGTAACGGGCAACCATACCTGAATGGTATGACGTACCACAGGCAATAATTTGTACGTGTTTTACATCTTTAAATATTTGCTGAGCGCTGTCACCAAAGGCATCAATTGCTACGCGGTCGTCGTTTAAACGTCCTTCAAGGGTATTACGTACCGCAAGTGGTTGCTCGTAAATTTCTTTTAGCATGTAGTGGCGGTAGTCGCCTTTGCCTGAAGCATCTTGCGTGATATTTGATTCAACAACTTCACGCTCTACAGCGTCGCCATTTTCATCAAAAATTTCAACAGTATCGCGTGTAATACGGGCTACGTCGCCTTCTTCTAAAAATATAAAGCTGCGAGTAACAGGTAATAGTGCTAACTGATCAGAAGCAATAAAGTTCTCGCCAAGGCCTAAACCTATAACAAGTGGGCTACCTGAACGCGCTACGATAATTTCGTTGTCGTTTGCTTTATCAAATACAACGGTACCAAACGCACCTTCAAACTGCTTAACCGCTGCTTGAACAGATGCAAGTAACGTAGTGTATTGCTTACGAAGCTTATGAATTAAGTGCACCATTACTTCGGTATCGGTTTCAGATAGGAACTCGTAACCTTCTTCTTTAAGCGATGCGCGTAGGCTTGCGTGGTTTTCAATAATACCGTTATGCACAAGTGCTAGCTGATTGTTTGATACATGCGGATGAGCGTTTTCTTCAGTAACGCTGCCGTGTGTTGCCCAGCGAGTGTGTGCAATACCTGTATGGCCGCTAACGCCTGCTTTCTCAAGTGCAGCTTCCACGTTTACTACTTTACCTACTGCTTTTACGGTATTTAGTGTAGAGCCTTCTAATAGTGCTACGCCTGCTGAGTCGTAACCACGGTATTCAAGACGCTTAAGGCCTTCAACTAAAATTTTGTTTACTGGGCGTTCTGCAACTGCCCCAACTATTCCACACATAGTGTCTCCATTAATTTTTTAATTCTAGTAACTCACTTTGTAGTTACTAATCAATAATCTCTGCACAAATTAGTTTTACACCACACGCCTCAATCGCTTTGCGTTTATCATCTGCTAAGCCGGTATCGGTTATTAATGTGGTTACTATTTTCCACGGTAATTCTAAATTTGGTATTTTTCGGCCAATCTTGTCTGATTCAACCATAACGATTACTTCGCGGGCGGCTTTTGCCATTACTTGGCTCAAACCAACTAACTCATTAAAGGTAGTAGTACCGCGCTTTACGTCTATGCCATCAGCACCAATAAATAGCTGATCAAAGTCATAAGAGCATAATACGTTTTCGGCAACTTGCCCCTGAAATGACTCAGAATGCGGATCCCAGGTACCGCCGGTCATCAAAAGTGTTGGCTCGTTTTCAAGTGAAAGTAAACGGCTCGCTACTTTAATCGCATTAGTCATTACAACTAACCCGCGTTTATTTGCAAGCTCTGGGATCATGGCAGCCGTAGTACGCCCGCTATCAATAATAATGCGGTTATGATCTTTTATAAGTGCAGCTGCAGCCTTGGCTATTGCGACTTTGCGCTTAGAGTCTATTTCGTCACTTACTATTTCTTTAGGTAGTGCAATAGCACCGCCGTAACGGCGCAGTAACAGGCCACTTTTTTCAAGCGCGGTTAAATCTTTACGAATGGTTACTTCAGATGTTTGAAACTGCTCAGCAAGCTTTTCCACAGCCACTTCACCTAGCTGATTAACCTGAGCCAATATATTATGGCGGCGCTGCTGTGTGTTTCGTTTAGTCATAAAGATTGTATATTAAGTTTCGTTTCGAAAGTTGTGCAATTTTAAACGAAACAAGTTAAATGGCAAGTGAACGAGCAAAAATAAAGCAGCTTTCATCAAATTATAATAAAGGTAAAATAGCTTTAGCATCTCTTAACTAAACAAAGAAACCATAATGCAGCCATTTAATAGCTTAAACAAAGAGCTTTTAGCCCTACGTAAACAAACAGGCGAAGTATGCCGACTCTTTAATAAAAGCCCGAGTAAAGGCAATTTAAAACGTATTAAAGAGCGATTCGCTCAATGCGGTGAAGGAGTAATTATAGAATCAGGTTTTCATTGCGATTATGGTAATCAAATCACTATTGGTGATCGTAGCTTCATAAATATTAACTGTACTGTATTAGATGCACCAATTAGTGAAGCTTCAATTACAATTGGTGATGATTGTTTAATTGGGCCTAACGTGCAGTTGTTAGCGGTATCCCATGCTGTAAACCCTACTCAGCGACTCAATAAAGAAAACTTTGCATCACCCATCACATTGGGTAATAACGTGTGGATTGGCGCGGGAGCTATTGTTTTAGCAGGTGTTACCATTGGTGATAATGCTGTCGTGGGCGCAGGATCAGTAGTAATCAAAAGTGTGGCTCCGAACACTGTTGTTGCTGGCAATCCTGCGGTGAAAATTAAAGATATTTAATTATATATTGTAGGTCGTCGTTTACGGCGACAATAATATAGAAAAAACCTTTCGGTAAACGAAAGGCCTTAGTTGACAGATTGTAACTAATTTTACTAACTACCTATCTACTCATCGCGTAAAACAAGTGATGGCCTTGTGCTGGCGGCTTTAAAAGCAAGGCTCGCAACCGTGAGCCAAGTAATCGCAGCAACAACTAATGCAGCTAAAGCATAAACCCAAATAGGTTGCCCTATGCGGTCATTAAAACTATTTAGCCAATTCTCTGTTAACCAATAAGCGAGCGGTATACTTATTACTAAACTCAATGACACAAGTTTTAAATAAGACACACTCACTGCTGTTACCAACTGAGTGATTGTTGCCCCCAAGACCTTTTTAATCGCCAACTCTTTTTGCTTCGAAAGCACCGTTTGAGATACCAATACGGCAAGGCTAATAACGGTTAGCGCTGTGCTCAAAACTAATAACCATTTTGATAAGGTTGTTACCCTATGCTCATTTTTATAATTTTTTTCGTAATCATCGTCAAAACTATTCACTTCAACATCAAGAATGGCAAAGCGCGACTTTAATAAAGCAGGGATCTGCCTTTTTAAATCCGCAAATTCAGCATCATCGCTTAACTTTATAACAATATTGCCATGACCATTTGGCAAGTAGTTTCGGCCTAGGTTAAAAGAAAGCGGTGTCATTTTATGTTTAGCCGAGCCAACTTTCACGTCAGCAACAACACCAACAACCGTGGCGATTAAGTTAGCTTCTGCATTACGTAGTGTCATACCAATCACTTGCTGCATCGATTCATACCCAGCTAAATTCACCATTGACTCAGTTACAATTAACGCAACGTGTTCAGAGCCATTCGGCTGCTTTTCAAACCAATCACTTTGAAAGTCGCGATTAAAATCTCTACCCGCTAACAGCTTAAGCCCCAATGCTTCAACCACATCAAAGCTTGTTACCACTGAAGGAGCAACCCCATCAACTACCTGCCCATTAGGCCAAGTTAGTTGCACACCGCCGCGCACTTGTTCAGTCAGGTTTATGTCGGTTGCACTGAGCGAAGCAACGCCTGGTAAATCGGCAATTGCTGATATGACGCGTGTATTATCTTTATCAAAAAGTTGTGTAGTTGGAATGTTTTTAACAATGAGTCTATTTTGGGTTTGATAGCCCACATCCATGTTCGCAACAAACTTAAGCTGTAACTGAGCAATAACAAATACAATAAATATGAAAGTGGCTAAACCTGCTTGAAAGCTCAGTATACCTTTGACCAGTAACCCCAAATGATACTGATAATGTGTTCTTACTAAGAGTTTTACATCAACATTTGCAACCACTAAGCCTGCATATATGCCATTAAATATACCTATTACACAAGTTATCAAAATAGCCATCAACACCATTGATTTATCAAGCACAAACGAGATATGCGACTCAACGAGCTGGTTAAAATAATCATGACTCAACTCCACAAATGTCAAAGACAACATTACGGCAAAACCAGTGAGTACAATTGATTCAACTATAAATAGCCGAAAAAGCTGACCTCGACTGGCACCAATCGCCTTTTTAATCGCTATTTGCTTGGCAGCCCTGCCCACACTGACTAAATTAAAGTTGATAAAATTACAGGTTATTTGCAAAAAAATAATGAAAATAAGCCCACAAGCAATAGCCACCGCAGTGATCGACCCAGGCGCTTTCATTTCATAAGTGGAGCGACCTTTTAAATAAATATCGGTGATATTTATTAATTTATATTGCACTGTTTTGTGTTCTGCTGATTTTGTTGTCAAATACTGTTCAAACAACTTATTTTCAAGCGCAGCAATATCTGTGTCGACTGCTGTTTTTATATAAACGTAACCATGGGGTTGTTTTTCAAGTGTTGTAGGAAAGGCAGTGAGTACGTCAAATGCAAAGTGAGTTTGCGCAGGTAAGTCTTTAAATACAGCGCCAATTGTGTAGTTTTGTTCATTGGCACTTAGCCGCTTACCTATCACATTAATACCAGCAAACAGCCTGATAGCTTCAGATTCACTGATCGCGAGTCGATTAGGCGTATTTAATACCACATCGATAGCACCACGCGTCACATCTAGGTTAATAAATTGCAATAAATTATTTGACGCAAAATAAACGTTTTTTAGCTTAACCTTAGTGTCGCCATTGCTTGTGCCTACAGGACTTACTTCTGTATTAAAGTGATGACCTACATACCCCATAAATTCAGCCGGTATTAAACCGAATACATCTTCGACATCAGTATCGTTTAGCAGTGCTTGCGCCACAGCTAAATCCCGCATCGGCATTAATGTATCGAAACCAAAACTTGTAAAATCTACGTGCGCCCTATAAACCCGCTGTTTATCCGGCTGATTACTATCATAAGAGAGTTCATGCTGTACAAACAAAGCCAGCAATATTACTGCTGCTAACCCAGCACTATAACTAACAAAGTGGAGCCAAAATAATCGAGTCGCTTTTGTTCTTATTGAGGTAATTAATTGTTCCAAAATGATCATCCTTTTCAGTTTGTTAATCGCTGCCAAAATTTAACTCGATACTTTGGCAGCGTTAACATTTTCATCTAAAAATCACTTTTTTTATTCATAACGTAAAGTAAGCGATGGCCGTGTACTGGCGGCTTTAAAGGCAAGGCTGGCCACAGTCAGCCAGGTGATCGCAGCAACACTCAGAGCGGCAATTAGATAAACCCAAAGAGCTTGATCAACACGCTCGTTAAAATTAGCAAGCCAGTCACCCACCAGCCAATAAGTAAGCGGGTAAGCTATTGCTACACTTCCTAACACTAAAATTAAAAACTCTTTTGCCAGTAGATTCATAATACTGATGCGTGATGCACCAAGTACTTTGCGTACCGCGATTTCTTTTTGGCGGCGTAATACCGAGAATGACGCTAAACCAAAGGTCCCTACGCACGCTAAAAATACGGCTAAGCCAGAGAATAAAGTGACAAACTCAGTTGCACGTTCATCATTACGATAAAGCGCACGGTAGTTTTCGCTCAGCATATCTATTTGTGGGTCGCGAATTGCGAGATTCTCTTGCAAAATAATTGCAAGCTGCGCTTTAATAGGCAGCATTTTAGCAGCGTCCATATCAACAATAATGCGACCTGCCCAACTGCTGGTGTAGCCACAAATTAAGATGGTAGAAGGTTGTGCGTCTTTAACACTACCCACTTTAATATTTTTAACCACACCAACAACAGTTAATATTAAATCTTGGCCTTTGCCTGCACTGGCACGCCACGTACTGCCAATTGCATCACTTGGTGTTGCATAACCAGCTTGTTTTACTAGCGACTCAGTCAATATGGCTGAAGCCGTTGCTTTAGTTTCGCTAACCTCATTAAACCAATCAGCAGCCATATCTGCACTAAAATCTCGGCCAGCGACCAATGTTAGGCCCAATGTTTTGGCTATGTCATTACCGGCGCCAATAATAGGTAAGCTTTGTTTGGTAAATTGACCGTTGTCGGCGGTAAATGTGCGAGACGAGTTATATGAGCCTGTTACATCAATATCCATAACGCTTGCTCTATTTACGCCATCAATCACGTTAATACGATTTAGTAATGCTGTATTATTGTTGTGTAATATATCTTCAGCTGATATATCACTGATAATCAATTTACTTTCTTTGGTGTAGCCAACTGGTAGTGATTGTAAATAAGCCAACTGCTGTTGCAGTAATAAAGCGCCAATAATTAGGCCAACCGATAGCGCTGATTGTACAACTAACAAACCTTTTCTAACTGCGATGGCTGTGCTGCCGCGCTGCATATCACCACTGAGTACTCGTTTTGAACTAAAAGCCGACATAAACATGGCAGGGTAAATACCGGCAAGCAAGCCGATTAACAGTACAACAACAGCAATTGCAGCACCTAACGTAGAGTCATAATTAAGGGATAACTGTCTATCAACTAATTGATTAAAAGCCGGTGTTAGTAATTCAACCAACATACAGGCAATTAATGCAGCAATAATAGTGATAAGCAATGACTCTACTAAAAACTGGCAAATAATTTGTAGCTTACTCGCGCCAAGTGCTTTACGTACGCCCACTTCTTTGGCACGTTTTGCCGATTGTGCAATGCTCATATTAATAAAATTAAACGCAGCTAAAAGTATCAATAAAACACTCAAACCAATACAAATACGCAGCGTTGAAAGCGAGCCATTCTTTTTCATTTCATAGTTAGAGTTAGAAGTTAAATGAATAGACGTTAGCGGATGTAATGTCATTTTTGCTAAATTTGGGTTTTCGTAAGCAATTTTCATGTAGCGTTGCTCAATAGTTTCTGCCAACTTTTCAACGTCAGTACCTGGCTTTACTCGAATATAAGAGGCACTATTCATGTTTTGATATTCAGTACTGGCTGGTAACTCTTTAATTAACCCTTGAAAAAAGAAGTGCGTATTTTCAGGTAAATCAGCAAATACCGCCCCAATCTGCCAACGTTTATTACCTTGTATTAAGGTTTCACCAACGATGTCTGCACGGCCAAAAATACGTATTGCGTACTGCTCACTCAATGCGAGCATATTTGGTGCGCTAAACACTTTGGCTAAGTCGCCTGCAACTAAATCAATATTCACAAAATCAGCTATATTGCTGCTTGCCGATATAATACTTTCTAATTTATAACCCACATCATCACGAACAAATTCAGCACCTGGCAGACTAGGCTCTAATGATAGTATGTCTTCTATTTCAGCCATATCTTTAAATGTATTCATGAGGTCTTTGTTGGTCATCGGCCCGCCAACTCCCAAGGATGTAAAATACTGATTAACACGATACACGCGTTCAGCATTGGGTTGCTGCTTGTCATAAGAAGCTTCATTAAAGGCAAACATAGCCACTAAAATAGCCGCCGCTAAACCAATACTCAAACCAAGTACATTGAGCAAAAAGTGTTGCTTTTGCTGCTTAAATGAGCGCATTGCGGTCATAATATAATTTTTAAACATTATCAAATTCCTTCTTACCCCTAGGGGTTAAAACAAAAACAGCTGACAAGCCACAAAATCACTTACCATATCACTGAGGTATACATAAGACAGCTCATGCTTGAGAGCAAAAGCACTCAATGTAATAAATAAGATTACTGTACTAGCTCTTATTAAGTGCACTGGAACATGCTGTAAAAAATAACGATAGTAAACGTGCATTACGCAACAACAGCGTCTGAAATTTGTGATGTTTGTTGCTGTAAATTCGCTTTATCAACCATCACTTGACCATCAAGTAAGCGCACTAAGCGATCGGCGTAATTACCCTCTTTATCAGAGTGCGTAACCATAATTACCGTGGTGCCCTCTTTATTTAACTCACGTAACATAACCATCACTTCGTCACCATTTTTTGAGTCGAGGTTACCGGTTGGCTCATCGGCTAAAATGAGTTTAGGGTTAATCACTAATGCACGCGCTACTGCAACGCGTTGCTGCTGACCACCCGATAACTGCTGCGGTAAATGCTCGCCTCGATGATCAATACCTACGCGCTTTAAAATGGTTTCAACACGCTTTTTGCGCTCACTTTTTGATATTTTTTGATATTGCAATGGTAGCTCTACGTTTTCAAATACGGTTAGCTCGTCAATTAAGTTAAAGCTTTGAAATACAAATCCGATTGATGCTTTACGTAGCTCTGCTAGTTGCTTTTCGCTATAGCCTGCTATGTCAGTTCCCGCAAAATCAAAATTGCCTGAGGTCGGTGAATCAAGCATACCCAAAATAGAAAGTAGCGTTGACTTACCACAGCCAGATGGCCCCATAATCGCTAAAAAATCACCTTCGTTTACGGTTAAGTTGATATTGCTCAGCGCTGTTGTTTCAACATCTTGAGTACGAAATACGCGGCTTAGATTAGTTAATTTGATCATTATTATTTTCCCTAAAATTGTAGTTGCTGTGCTTTGTCAAAGTTGCTGTAGCTAGAGGTAATTACATGATCCCCCGCGTTTAACCCTTCAAGCACTTCAAAATAGTGTTGATTCTTTTTGCCTAGGCGGATATCACGGCGCACTGCTCTATCACCGCCTTGCTCTATTACATAAACCCAGTTACCGCCGGAGCTTGTAAAAAAGGCGCCGCGTTTAAGCAGTAAGGCATTGTTATTGTCATCTCCTAGCATTAACTCAATATCAATGCTTTGGCCGCGTTTTATACTTTTAGTGTTACTGGGTAAGTCCACTTCCACTTGAAATTGTGACTGCTGTACGCGGCTATCGATTTTGCTCACTTTTGCATTCACCGTGCCGCTTTCAAGCTCAATCATTACCGCCATGTCACGCTGCACTTGGTTTAAATAAAATTCATCCATGCGCACCACTAACTTATATTCATTAGGAATATCTATTTGGCCTAACCGCGCACCACTGTTTTTAGATTCGCCAATTTCCACATCAAGTTCGCTTAAATAACCCGATACCGGTGCTTTGATTAATAAGTTGTCGAGATTTCGACGCGCAAACTGTAGGTTTTTTTCAAGCATTTTAGCGCTATCTGAAAGCTGCGCCACTTGCACCTCACGGATTGAATTTTCCTGTTTTTGGCGCTCAAGGGTGAGTTCTTTGCGGGCTTGGTAATAATTTAAATCTTCTTCTATTTCTGAAAGTTGCTCTTGCGCTAATACGCCACTTTTAACCAAAGGTTTAGTTTGTTTTAAACGGCGGGTTAGGTGGGTAATCTTTAATTCGATTTCTAATAAATCACGGCGTAAATTTAATCGGCTGGTTTCCATAGTCATTTGTGTATTACGTAAAAAATTAAGTTGTTCAGTCACTTGTGCTTCACGGCTCATTACATCAAGTTGCAGATTAGTATTGCTTAAGCGCACTAACGGTTGGCCTTTTTCAACATATTCGCCTTGCTCTACTAAACGTTCTTCCACTTGACCGCCAGCGATAGTATCAAGGTAAATACTGGTTTTTGGCACTACTTGACCGCGTAGGCTTAAGGCATCTTTAAATGCACCTTGTTTTACTGTGCTAACGGTTAAGCTGCTGCGCTCTATATTTTGGCTACGACCTGTATCACTGCTTTGCGTAAAACCGTATGCAGCCGCAGCAACACCTAAAGTAAGTGCTGCAAAAGTAAATTTTTTTAAATACTTTTGAGTAAATGAGCGTTCTATTTTTTTATCCATGCCAGCTACCTTAATACAGGTTTATTAACTAATTACCGATAGTTATTACAATCAGCATGCCAACATTTTTTAACATTAAAATTCAATAACTTAACATTATAAAAAAGTAACCCAGTGTCGAAGGTGTCCGATAATAGAACACTTTTCATTTTATAAACGTCCATTTATGGACACTGTTCCTTTTTTGTTTTAGGCTAAATAAAATCCTATAAAAATAATCATCATGAAACACTCAGGCTCACTTTTAATTGTTGATGACAACCCAGATATTCTTATTGCTGCACGGTTATTACTAAAGCAGCATTATCAAAGTGTTAAAACCACCGACAACCCCTTTGATATTGAAGGCATCATTAACGAGCAACGCAAAGTTGAGCAACCCGTCGACGTTATATTGCTTGATATGAACTTTACTCAAGACTCAATAAGCGGAAAAGAGGGCTTTTATTGGCTAAAAAAAATCATCGAGCAAGACCCTAACATTGTTGTTTTGCTAATGACTGCCTACAGCGATATTCAACTCGCAGTCAATGCAATTAAAGCGGGGGCGTCTGACTTTATTAGCAAGCCTTGGCAAAATGAGCAATTACTGGGTGCAGTGGCCGCTGCTTTCTCTCATGCCAAAGACAAACAACAAGTGAGTAAATTAACGCGCCAAAAACAGGGGTTAAACCAAGCCTTGAATACCCCCAGCTTTGAGTTTTTAGGTCAAAGCAATGCGATGAAGCAGGTGTTTAGTACTATAGAAAAAGCAGCACAAACTGATGCAAATATACTGATCACCGGTGAAAGTGGCACAGGCAAAGAGCTCACCGCGAATGCCATTCATCAAGCAAGTATGCGCCACAGCCAAACATTTATGAGCCTAGATATGGGGGCAGTGGCAAAAAACTTATTTGAAAGCGAGTTGTTCGGCCATAAAAAAGGCGCGTTTACTGATGCAAAATCCGATCGCATTGGGAAATTTGAACTTGCCCAAGGTGGCAGCTTATTTTTAGACGAGCTGGGTAATTTACCTCTAGAGCAGCAAGCTAAATTACTGAGCGCACTACAAAACCGACAAATAACACCTGTTGGTGGCAGCAAAGCTGTGGATATCGATATTCGCCTAATTTGCGCCACGAACGACAACCTTGATCAAGCTGTGAGCGAAGGTCGTTTTCGTCAAGACTTGTTATATCGAATAAACACCGTTGAAATTCGTCTACCGGCATTACGTGAGCGTAGTGATGATATTCCACTATTGGCTGATTACTACCTAAACCACTTTGCGCAAAAATATAAACGTGATTTAACCATTAGCGATCATGATATGAACGCACTTTGCCAGTATTCATGGCCAGGCAATGTGCGAGAGCTTGCCCACGCAATAGAGCGCGCCGTTATTTTAACTGAAAGTGATACACTCGATATAACCTCAGTTGTGGGTAATAGCGCAGCACCTAGTACTCATTCTGCGAGTCAAAGTACAGAGGATATAAACAACCAGCTACAGTACGACACCTTTGATCTAGACATACTCGAACAACGCACAGTTCGCGCAGCACTTAAGCACCATCAAGGTAATGTGAGTCATGCAGCCAAATCACTGGGTTTAACCCGCGGTGCCATGTACCGCCGCCTTGAAAAATACGGGCTATAATCATGCGAGCTAATTTATTACTTTCATTTAATATTATCGCACTTATAAGTGTAAGCGCGTTGCTTAGCTACGTATTGCAAAAGCATGGTTTTTCAGCGACGACATTGTTAATAATACTAGTCTCAGCGGCGCTAATAGCGCATATTTTTACGCTATTTAATCGCCAACAAAAACAAGCTGAAATGGTGCTCCGTGCTTTAGCTAATGGCGACAGTACCTTAGGGCTTGGACAGCAACACCCTATGCTTAAGCAATTTGAGCAAGTAAAAGCACAAATGCAAACAGCGCGCTTTAATGCCGAGCAACAAGCTCAGTTTTTACAAGCTTTGCTCATCCATGTTGATTTAGCCGTTATGGTATGTGATGACAATGGTAAGGTGATCGAGTCTAACCCAGCCGTTAGTAAGTTACTAGGTAAAAGCTTTCAAAATTTACATGAGTTAGGCGCTGTTGGAGAGTTAATTTTAAACGCCGAACACAATATCCGCAGCAACACCTACTGGCAAAATGGCGAGCAGCACGACACCCTATCAATTCAACTAAGTATCGCCGAAATACAAGGTAAGGTACGTCGAGTTGTCAGCTTGCAATCAATTCATAATCAACTACAGCTAAAAGAACAACAAGCGTATAAGCGCTTAACTAAAGTGCTCACCCACGAAATTGCCAACTCTATTACGCCACTATCATCACTAGCTGATACCTGCAGTAATTTGATGCCACAAGAACTGTGTTTTATCGATAATGAAGATAAACAAGACTTACAACTTGCGCTAAACACACTAGCATCAAGAACCTCTCACTTGGGCGATTTTATTACTCGTTTTCATCAAGTTAGCAGCTTACCCAGACCTGATTTAGCACCCGCGAATTTAGCCGATATACTCGCGCGTATAGTCGCTTTACATCTACAGCAAGCACACCAACAGCAAACCCATATTAAACTATCGATTAAAAGCCAGCAGTTAGTAATGCTCGATAGCAGCCAAATAGAGCAGGTATTAGTAAACTTAATAAAAAATGCACTTGAAGTACTAAAGAGTAGCCAAAAACACAGCGCTGAGAATGCCGCTCAACCAAGGATTGAAATTAGCTTGGCACAAAATACTAGCCAACAACTCTACATAGAAATTAGCGACAATGGCCCAGGTATTAGCGAACATGTGGTGGATATGATCTTCGTGCCATTTTTTACCACTAAGCAACAAGGCTCCGGCATTGGCTTGAGCCTCTCTCGGCAAATCATGCTCAACCACGGAGGTGATTTAATTAACGTGCAAAAACCACAAGGTGCGTGTTTTAGATGCGTGTTTGGTTAAATTGACCATGCTCATTTTTGATTCTGTTAGGTCGCATTTATACTTTCATTTTTTATCTCTTTATACCAATCTGGAATGATACTGAATCACCTTAAAGGATTCGCTAAGTGCGTTAAAAACTTCTGATTTACGGCCGTGTGGATACAGGAGGTAGAATAATGCGGAGCAATTTAGTCATGTTATCGATACGATTTGCTTACCTCAGAATAGCTCACTTAATTAAGTAAATCCGTAACTAATAATGCCATAGTGCCCACAGCGGTGAAGAGCCACAGTGAAATGCTTCACTATCTTTGTGTCGGGGCGGCCTTCCGTGGGGTTCGACATCGAGCTGTTTTGTTTGACTACTGAGTTCAGCATGGGCTCTTGGCTATTTACTAAACTCCAGACAGCAAAAAACCCGTTACATCGCTGTAACGGGTTTCTCTTATTTGGAGCCTGGCAATGTCCTACTTTCACATAGCAAATGCTACACTATCATCGGCGCTGTTTCGTTTCACTACTGAGTTCGGCATGGGGTCAGGTGGGTCCAAAACGCTATGGTTACCAAGCAAATTAGGGTGTCAGTTCGTTTTCACTTACATACTAAATTTTGAAATTATCAT